>JAUXGL010000130.1 GCA_030622135.1 Deltaproteobacteria bacterium | reverse complement strand
TGCCCAGGTGCGAGCGGACGATCAGCGGCTGGTTGTCGTAATCGCTTATCACCCCGATGCCCAAGTTGCCGTGCATTTTAGGTAGATCGTCTTCGAACTTGGAGCGGAACTGGGCGTTGGTAATGTTGTGGATGAACCGGGTGAGGCCGTCGTGACCCCTCACCGCCAGCCCCCCGCGCATGGTGCCGAGGTGAGAATGGTAGTCGGTTCCGAAAAACACCTCGTTGACGCAGTCTTCTTTGGATACGACTCCGAAAAAGCCTCCCATGTCTACCGCCCTCCTTCTAAGTCAGTTACCACTTTTCATCGTAGCCGGTCCAGAGACGATCGCCGAGATCCCAGTAGGCCCGGACCACCTTCTTACAAACCGTTTTCACGTAGCGGGTCAAGTATGCCCGGGCGTTTTCCGGGTTTTTCTTGAACATGGCTGCCGCCTTCTTGTCGACGCGGCGGGATTCGGTAAGCAGGTCTTCCTGGAGTACGTCTCGTACCTGGGCCACGTCCTTGCGCATGTCTCCCCAGCGGTGCGCCGCCAGGGTCGCGACGCGGTTGAAGGCCCACCAGGCGGATTTGCGGGAAAAGCCGGTGGCGCGCCCGTCGGTCTTGAAGTTTCCGGGAAGGTCGGTGATGCCGGCGTAGAGGGGGACGTAGGTGGTCATGGCGGGGTTGTCGTAGCCAAACCACACGATCCCGCCCACGGGATCGGGAAGCCAACCGCGGGATTGGGTGATGGTGGCGTACATGCAATACCAGCGCGCCAGCGCCCGCTCGCCCCGCCAGCCCCAGCCGCCGTTGATCGTAAACAGTGCGTTCATGTCGTAGGGCATGAAAGGATTGGCCAAGGGACTCTTGCACGCCCGGCCGTCCTTGTCGGTCACGATGAGGTTCTTGACCATATCGAAGTCGGTTCCCTCGAAAGTGTCGCGGAAGATCTCCATGATCCGCTTCGGGGTGACCTTTTTTTCCGGCCTGATCGAAAAGGGATAGTTGTTGCTGTTGGGGGCAAGTTTCAAGGACGGGGCCAGCATGTCGAGCACGCGCCACTCCCGGCGGGTGCAGGAAAAACTGGTGCGACCGGTGGGATTGTAGGCGTAGGCGAACTCGAACGGTTTGCCGCTTTTTGGATCCCACCAGCCGTTCTCCTCCGCCGCCTTGAAGACGTTTTTGGAGGCCATGAAGAAATCGGGCTTACCCAGGTCGATCTGCCGGATCCGCGCGGCATTGGCCACCACGCTTACACTATCGTCGGGGACGCGCTGGGCGGCCCACACGGCACCCAGCTTGTCTTTTCCCGGGCCGACGATTTCCAGCACCCAGACTTCCTTTTCATCGGCTATGGTCAGGGCCTCGCCCACGTCGTTCCAGCCGTGCTTTTCGAGAAGAATACCCGCTACTCTGATGGCCTCCCGGGCGGTTCGGGATCGCTCGAGCATCAGCCGGGTGAGCGTCTCGCAGTCGATCAGACCCCGGTCGGATTTCAGCTCCTTGCGTCCATCGAAGGTGGACTCGCCGATGGCCACCTGGTGTTCGTTCATGGCTGCGTACGCCGGGGCCAGATAACCATATGTTTTAGTTACCTGCGGGATCTTCCCGGTGGGCTCGCGGGCGTAGCGCTCCATGGGCCCGCTGTTGTCGTCCTTGCGCCTGGTCAACTGCAGCATTGTATTGGGACGATAGCGCTTGCGGGGGACCACGTGGATGTCCGAGCTGGTGCGGTGGCTATCGCAGGTGTGGGACGTCATCACCGAACCGTCGGCCGATGCATTTTTACCCACCATGATGGATGTGCAGGCTTGAGATCGGTTGTTCGGCGAGAGGAAGAACCACAGGCCGACAAAAACGGCGATAAAAACGGCGATGCGGTTAAAAGCCGATGCGCGGGCCTGGATGCATGATGAGTTTCGGCACCTCAAGTGCCTAGAAACAGAGTTCCGCCGCCGGTTTCCAGTTGGTGCCGTCCGATTGCAGTGTGGCAAAGACCTTCTCCTTCTTCTCCGGATTGCCTGCCTTGACGAACTCCAGATCCAGAATCAAGGAGACCCGGTAGAAATCACCATAGGGACGGGGATGGCCCATTTCACTAACGGAGATCTTGACCTCGGGAACCTTGAATTTATCGGTGGCCAGGGATTTCAGCAAGGCGACGGCATCTTCCTGGGTGGGTGCCGGCACGCCGCCTTCTTTCCAGCGCTTGTCCAACTCGCCCAGTTGAACCGAACGAAGCCGGCGCTTGACATAATAGACGAACGTGTCGCGGTAGATGAAATACCGGTAGCCATGGGCCACGAAGACGTCCGCCTTGATCAGGCAAGCCTTAATCTTGCGGGTTTTTCCCTTTCTCTTCTTACGGCCCTGGTCTTCAATCTTGGTCTTTTCGCATTCGGTCTTCTTGGTCACATGCTCGACCTGCTGGTCGGGCCAGTGCTTTTTCCAGTGTTTCTTGACGTCACTGTTCAGCTTACGTTCCCGGGGCCATTTCGCCTGCACCGGTGAAATCAAAAACAGCAGAAGGACGGACGACAGCAATAAAAGGGAAGATGGTTTCATGACCGTACCCATACCATTTCTGGGGATCGTTGCCAAGAGTCTGTGATTGTGGTGTGAATGCCGCTGCTTTGAGGGCCTTAATTTTTAGTCACCCGCTCGGCGGGGATGATCACCGCGTAGGCGCCGGTGCAGTCGTCCTCGGGGCTGTCGGAGATGGTTTGCCCGACGAGGTAGGCGTTGGTCTCGGTGCTGCTGTACACGTTGATGGTGACGTCGCATTGGGGCCGGCCGAGCTTGTCGTAGATGTGGCCCTGGACTACTGCGGGGGACGGAAGGGTGACGGCTACGGATTTGTCGCTATCGGTGATGTAAACCCGCTTGGGCCGTTGCCGGGGCAGGCCCGAGGCGGCGGGAGGGATGAAGTATACGTTGTAGCGCCCGCTGTCAACCGGAAGGCTGAAGGTCCCGTTAGATTTGGTGATCCCCTCGTAGGTGCGGACCAGCCCATCTTCCACGCCGCTTACCGTCCATAGCCGCTTGGCTCGGACGATGACGTCGGCCACCTGGTTGCCTTCGCTGTCGGTCACATCGCCGGTCAGCCTGAAGCGGTTCTTGATCATGATGATCAGGTCCGGCGTGTTTTCGAGCAGTACCAGGGTAGCGGTTTCCATGCGGATGCCGGACAGGAGCGGGGGGATGGCCGTGATCTGGTAGGTTCCCTCCGGCAGGTTGGTGGAAAATTCGCCGGTTGACCGGGACTTGATCTCCAGGGTGTAGGTGCCGTTGCCGATGTTCTCCGCCTCGAAGCGCAACCGACAATCGGGGACGGGATTGCCGCCGGTGTCCACGACCATACCGGAGAGGGAGTAAGGTATCGGTTCCTCTCCCAGGTAGAAGATGCCCAGTTCGGGGCCTTCCAACTCCACCGATTTTACTTCTACGGTTGGCAGGCGCCGGTCGCCCACGGGCCGGATGGTGATGTCCAGGAACTGGGGCTGGCATTCGATCAGATTCCCGTTGGATTCCATCGTGCGGTGCATGGGCAGGCGGAGATAGAAATATCCCTGTTCGTCCGGCACCACCAGGCTGGTGCGCAGCCCGAGATCGGTGACGGCCTCCACCTCGATACCGGTGACCGGATGCGGAGAGGTCTGGCTTTGCAGGATTTGCCCGCGGACCAGGAGCAGCTTGTCCTGGTCGAGGAGATTCTCCTCGGCGGGAAAGCGATCGTAGGCCAGCGCCAAGGTCAGATCCGTATCGCCGTTAATCTCCAGGCCGACGATCTCGATCTGGGGGAAGTTCTCCCGGTTGGACGGCTTGAACAGCACGTCGTGCCGGCCCGGGGTGACTTCATCGGATTTGAACTCTCCGCTTTCGTTCACGGCGATGTTCCAGACCAGCCGGCGGCTGACGATCTCCGGGTGCCGGTTGACGACCAGGTTTCCGGGAACCCCTCCCATGGCCTCGGGTGAGTAAACCTTGCCGAATACCCGCACCGCCGTGGCCAACTCCAGCGGGACGTCGCTGATGTTTTTCAGACTGGCCAGATCCTGCTCGGGAATTTGCGTCTCGGCGGTCCCGCTGCCCTTGATGGGAATCAGCTCGAAGTCCACCACCGCCTGGGGATTGGGGATGGGGACGCAATAGCCGGTCTGAAGATTGCACTTCTGGTCCGGATCACAGTCCAGGCTGTCGATGCAGGGCGGGTATCCCGGATCCGAAACATTTACGCAAGCAGCCAGCGCCCCCGCCAGAATCCCCGCAAGAACAACAACACATGCTTTGAAAACAACAGGCTTCATTCGCTACTACCTACCTTGCAATAACCCGATCCGAGGGGAGCCAGTTGGAAAGTCCACTGGTAGGTATCCAACTGGCCCTCGGACCCGTCGGGAAACTCGGCGCCGTTGCCGCGTGGCTTGAGTGGGCGGTCGGCGACGACTACTTTGAGCGTATGGATGTCGGGCACGCTAAACTCGGAGAGATCCCATCCGATCTCGCGCCCGGGACGCTCCGCTTTGTCGGTTGGCAGGATGAGCCAGTCTTGCCAGTCACTCTCGTTGTTGGGATTCCAGTCCAGAAACCAGCGCAAGTAGAGCGTGTCGTCGATGTTTCTGTCACGAATCAAACCCACTTTAAACGTCAAAGGAGAACATTCAGCATCGGTATCCACGTCAAATAACCCACTGTCAGGCGGCTCCAGAGTCTCCAAGACGATCTCCGGCGGATACAACGGTTGTTCCGGCCTGCCTTCGATTTCCGGGACCAGGATGCAGCCGTTGCCCAATAGCAATAGTCCAAAGATCGCGAGCCGCTGTTTCACTAGCTGGCTATTTATCCGCAAGAACGGTGCCAATATTGTCTCTTCGCTATAGTGCTTTATTATCCTTCGTTATTACCCCTTGCGGGTCCCGGTTCGTTTGGCGCGAAGCCAACCGGACCATGACATTGACGCCATGGTTTTGGCTTTATTTCCACTCGCCTTCGTCAGGATGCCCCGCGGCTTGTCGCGGGGAGCTTCACTATTTGGCATCGTTCTCCATTTTCTCCAGATGCCTGAAAATCGTACGGGGATCCACGCCCAGGTCCCGGGCGGTCTTGGTGCGGTTACCGTTGTTGCGGACCAGGACTTCGGCGATATAACGGCGCTGGAACTCCTCCTTGGCTCGGGTCAGGGGCATGACCGGCTCGATGTCCTCGGGTTTCAGGTCGAGATCCTCGGGTCCCAGGTGGATCTTGTCCGCGAGCACCACGGCTTTCTTGATGCGGTTCTCCAACTGGCGGATGTTTCCCGGCCAGGTGTATTTGCGCATGGCCACCATGGAGGCCGGGGTAAAGCCCTTGACCTTGGACCCGAACTCGGCGGTGTACTTGGAGAGCAGGTACTTGGCGATGGTCGGCAGATCGTCTCCGCGATCCTTGAGGGGGGGTAGCTGTAACCTGACCACGTTGATGCGGTAGAAGAGGTCTTCGCGGAAGCGGCCGGCCTCGATCTCTTGCTCCAGGTTCCGGTTGCTGGCCGAGATGATGCGGATGTCCACGGTCTCGGATCGGGTGTCGCCGACCTTGGTTACGGTTTTCTCCTGCAGGGCCCGCAGCAGCTTGACCTGCAGTTGGGGGGACAGCTCGCCGATCTCGTCGAGGAACAAGGTGCCACAGTCGGCGGCCTGGAACCGACCTTGGCGGGTGGCCACCGCGCCGGTGAAGGCCCCCTTGACGTGGCCGAACAGCTCACTTTCTAGGAGGTTTTCGGGTATGGCCCCACAGTTGATGGTGACGAAGGGGCCGTTCTCCCGGTTGCTCAGGGCGTGGATGCGCTGGGCCACCAGCTCCTTGCCGGTTCCGGTATCGCCGGAGACCAGGACGGAAATGTCCGTGGGGGCCACCTTCTCGATCTTGCGGAACACGTCTTTCATGGCCTCGCAGGCCCCGATGATCTCTCCGAAGCGCATCCGCTCGAGGCGCTCGGTGAGCTCCTGGTTGTCCAGCTTCAGCTCATCGAGCAGGATGGCGTTTTGAACCAGCAGGCTGGCTTGCCCGGCGAAAACGGTCAGGACCTCTAAAGAACCCTCCTCGAAGAGGTTGACCACGTTGTCGTTCCCCACGTAGAGGATGCCGAAGAGATCGCCTTTCTCCATCAGGGGCGCGGCCATCACCGAGCAGAGCTTCAGGTTGATCACCGAGGCCGAAGTCTTGAACTCCTCGTCGTTGAGCGCGTCGGAGACGATCAGGGGCTCCTTGGATTGCACCACCCGGGCCACGATGGAGTCGGAGACCTTCTCCACCGCGTCCGCGATGTTCTCCTTTTTTAGATTTCGGGCCGCCTTGACCTGCAGGCTGCCGCCCTCCAAAAGGATCAGCATGCCCTTGTCCGCCCGGGTCAGCTCAATTACCGCGTCCAGCAGGGCGGTGAGCAGATCGTCGAGCGAGTCTTTGCCCACCAGCTTGCGGGAGAAAGCCACCATCTTTCCGTAGGCCTCCAGTTGAACCGCTTCGACGTCGGAGATCTCTTCGGCGGGCTCGTCGTAAAGGTGGAAGATCACCTCGGCGTCGCCGAGCTGGATCTTGTCCTTGTGGGCCAGCCGGTGGGCCTTGATCTTTTTCCGGTTGACCTTGATCTCCTGGCCCTTGCCCAGGCACGAGATGTTGAAGTTCTTCCCGTCGAAGTGGATGTGGGCGTGCACGTCCGCAAGGTCCTTCTCGGGGATGTGCACGTCGCATTCCGCGCCGCACCCGATGGTGGTGATTCGCTTGAAGAGCTGGATGGTCCTGGGGCGCTCGCCGTTTTGGGGATGGTACAAAAGGTTGGGCATAACAACCTCCATTAAAACCGGGTCGAAAAGGTCAAGCCCGCCCCGCCGGGAAACACGATCGGCAGCAGCGAGGTCGGCTTTTTGTCCAGTTCTTCTTTTTCCTCTTTGGTCTTCACGTATGGCGTTCTCACGACCGGCTCGAAGTAAATGCCGGCGTCGATGACGCCGTAAGCCCAGGTGGCCAAGAAGACCCCGAAGGAGACGTAGGTGACAATTTCCAGGGCCTCGGCCAGCGGGACGTCTTCGTAGTAGCGATTGCCGTTGACGTCTCGTTTTCTCAAACCGTAGAGCAGGCCCAGGCAGGTGACGTTGGCGGCCAGCGATAACCCCCCCCGGAAGCCAGCAGGATGCCCTTGGTGGTGTGCCCGTTTTGGAACTGGCCCACGCCGAGGGGCAAAAACGTCAGCAGGTGGCTGTGGTGCTCTTCCCGGCTCTGCATGTAGATGCGCCGGACGATGGTCTTGGGCGGCTTTTCCTTCTTGGCCTCCAGCCGCTCCTTGTCCTTGCGCTCGTTCTCGATCTTCTCGAGCTTTGCCTTCATGGTCGGATCGTTCCAGATCTGGTCGAAGAACGCCACCGCCGGCGGTGGAACCAGGAAGGGATCCAGCCGGTACCGGGGGCGCAGGTACAAGAGCTGGGTAAGCTCCTCCTTGGCCCTGACTTCCTCGATCATATAGAAGTACGAAAGCCCCAGCATCTCGCGGGCCTTGACGATGTCGATTTCCTTGGTGAGCTGAACGGTCGGATAGAGAAGCTCTTTGAGTATCTCGATGGCGTTGCCGAAGTTCTTGTGCTCGAACTCCGCCTTGCCCCGGTCGAACCGTTCGAAGACCGTGTCCGCCCAAACCGTTGTCGCGAAGGTCAGAATCGCAAACAGGGCCAACCCCTTGACCCCATTTCTCATTGGGCACCTCCGCCGGACTTCTTTTTAAAATCCGCCTGCTTCGCTTTGACGACGGTCTGCTCCCCGGCTTTTACCACCACGGTTTGGCGTAACTCTCCGATGCCCGGCGAGTCGATTCGAATATGGGCTTTCTTCTGGCCCTTGGTGCCCTCCATGGGAATGGCTATGCGTAAGGGTTTGTCCTTGGAGGTGCTTCCGCTGAATTTGGCGCTCATATAGACATCGGCCTTGGGTAAATCGGTTTCCATGACCAGTGTGGCCGGTCGGAAGCGAAGCTGGCGCCGGAACTCCAGCTTTTCCCTTTCCTTGAGCTTGCGGGGAACCGTAAGTGTAAACTCGTCGTCCAGGCAGGCTTTTCGCTTGATGACTACCTGGTGCTTTCCGTTTTTCAGCTTGCCGCTGTACTCCCAGCCGTATTTTGTCGTCTTGTCGTTTTCGGCCACTTCCTTGTTGTCGATCAGGATGTGCTCGAAGAACTGGTTGGTTGTGATTTTTACGTCGTGGAAGACGGGCTTGGGGGGCGGGCGGGTAGCGACTCTGGTGCGGTCGGCTTTCTTTGGGGCCTGGTCTGTGGGCCGGGGTGCGGGATCGGCCGCCGCTTTGGTGCCGGCGTCTTCGGTTTTGGCTACGGCCGGTTTTTCCACCGGAGGTGGTGGGATGATGGCGCCGGCGTCTATGCCTTCGTCGCCGTTGGCCTCGGGCCAGTAGGTGACCGCGGCCCAGACGCCGGCGGCCACCAAGAGGACCAGGACCAGGGAGAAGGAGAAGACCGCCAGGCGGCGTTGCATTCGTTCGCGGCGGTGGATGCCGTCGACCAGGTTCAGCACTTCGGGGTGGCCGGGCTCGAAGACCAGCACGCGATCCAGAGCCTCCAGGGCAGTGCGGTGGTTGCCTCTTTTCAATGCGGTCCGACCGTCTTCGAACAGCTTTCTGGAGAGCCGGTCTTTGAGCTTTTCGAGGTAATTATGGGGGTCGGCGAAGAAGAATGTCAGCTCGGAGTCTACGTCGCCGAGATTCACCTTATCCAGGTAGGCGTGTAGGGCGGATTGAAGGCTCGCGGCGGTCTGGAAGCGGTCCTCGGGGTCGTTTTGCAGAGTGCGGCTGATGATGCGGGAGAACTCGCCGCCGATGGCGGGGTTGATCTGCTGGGGGTTGGTGAATTCGCCCTGGACGATGCGCTTGATGACCTGGTGGGGGTTCTTGCCGAAGAAGGGGAGTTGGCCGGTGGATAGCCAGTAGAGGATCGTGCCGACGGAGAACAGGTCGGAGCGCAGGTCCAGCTCCTTGCCCTCCAGAAGCTCCGGGGCCATGTGGGCGGGGGATCCCAGGATAGTGCCGGTCAGGGTCATCTGCTGCTGTTGGTCGATGACCTTGGCGATGCCGAAGTCCATTAGCTTGAGCACGCTGTTGTCGTCCACCATGATGTTCTCGGGCTTCAGATCCCGGTGGATAATCGAAAGGCTGTGGGCGTGGGAGACGGCCTCGCAGATCTGGATGACGACCATGGCGGCCACTTCCGGAAAGAAGGCCTGGTTTTCTTCCATCAGGTCCTTCAGGGTCTGGCCGTGGACGAACTCGGTGACGATGTGCGGCCCCAGGCCGTCCTTGTCGGTGTCGGCGAAGTCGAAGATCTCGATGATGTGGGGATGGCGCAGGCGGGCGGTCGCCCGGGCCTCGCGCTCGAACCGGGCGCGGCTTTCTTCGCTTCCGGCCAGATGGGCGTGGAGCACCTTGACCGCCACCTCCCGGTCAAGGGACTGATCCACTCCCCGGTACACCACCGCCATCCCTCCCCGCCCCACCTCCTCTAGGATGCGATACCGGCCGATCTGATCCGGGAACGATTCCAAGCGAGAGCTCCCGCTAAAAGACCCAACCCTGTCGATTATGTCATACTTCCAAAGCCCACCTATATCCCATAGACGTCCTCTTTGTCAACGCGGATCTCCAGCAGAAGTAAGGAGAAATCGGGAGTATGGGGGTAAGGGTATGATCTAATTTTCACGCAATCACTCGTTTGCGTTGGTGTACGCGTTTTGCCGCGTTTTTCAGCGGCCCTATCCTTTCGAGGGTGCTGCACCCGTAGGGTGTTGGGGTTGCCGTGAAAGGGGGTGAGAGATTCTGTTGCGGACAGAGTACTTGAAACCTTACCGTTTTCTCCGGTATTCTTTTCTCCGGAGGCGACATGAAGGAAAGATCCTTCATCGACCTGTTCAACTGGAGGGTAAAAGAGACGCCCAAGCTGGCAGCTCTGATGCATTTCGTCTCGGGGCGCTGGGAAACGTTGACCTGGGACGATTTCGATCGCCTCACCGACCAGCTGGCCCACGGGCTCTTGTCTCTGGGGTTGTCCGGGGGAGACCGGGTGGCCCTGATGTTCCGGAGTCGTATGGAATGGGTCCTGGCCGATTTGGCCATCCTGAAGGCGGCCGGTTGCACCGTGACCGTGCACAGCGATGCAGTGGCGGAGCACGTGCAGCACATTCTCTCGGACAGCGGGGCGGCGGTGGTCTTTGCCGAGGACGAGAAACAGGCCGAGACGATTCTTAAGATCGCCGACGAGACCCGGATCAAGCAGATCATCCTGATGGGCGGGCCCGCGCGCTCGCCGGGCGAGATCCGTTGGGAGGATCTCCTGGCCGCCGGCCGGGTGCACCAGGCGGAGTTTCCCGATTCGCTTTCCAGTCGCACCAGGGAGCTTTCCGGGGATTCGCTGGCCAGCATCGTCTACACCGCCGGAACCACTGGGCGGCCCAAGGGAGTGATGCTGGCCCATGATAACTTCGTCTTCGAGGCCGAGGCGCTGGCCGCGGTGATGGGGGGGGAGTTGTCCTGCGAGGATGTCCACCTGCTGTGCCTGCCGCTTTCCCATGTTTTGGCTCGCATAATCGTGCTGACCTCGGCGAGCTTAGGGTATTGCTCGGCGTTCTCCGCCGGTCTGGAGGTGCTGGAGAGGGAGCTTGGCGAGGTTCATCCGTCGTTCGTGACTGTAGTCCCTGGAATCCTGGAGAGGATGCATACATCCATCCAAAAGGAGTTAGAGGGGCGGGGGTGGCTGTCTCGCCAGGTGTTCAAGTGGGCCCGTGGAGTCGGGGAGCAGGCGGCCTCCCAGCGCGGGGCCCGGCAGCCGTTCTCACCGGTCATGAGCTTGCGCAATCTGGTTTCCCAATCCCTGGTCATCGGGCCGGCCATCAAGGAGCGGTTTGGCGGGCGGCTGAAGTTTTTTATCTGCGGCGGGGCGGCTCTGTCCACCGACATCGCCGAGTTCCTCGACACCCTGGGAATCCTGGTGCTCGAGGGCTATGGCCTGACCGAGAACGTGGGTGCGGCCAACGTGAACCGCCCCGATCGCTATCACTTTGGCACCGTGGGCCCTCCCATTCCCGGCATCGAGGAACGCATCGCCAAAGACGGCGAGATTCTCATCCGGGGGCGCAACGTAATGGTTGGCTACTACGGCCAAGAGGAGGCCAGCCGCGAGGTCCTGGACCAGGACGGCTGGCTGCATACCGGGGACATCGGCCGGATCGAGTCGGACGGGTTTCTCCGCGTGATCGGCCGCAAGAAGGACATCATCGTCACCTCCGGCGGCCGGAACGTCGCACCCCAGAACATCGAGAAGTTGCTGCGCACCAGCCCCTATATCGACCAGGCCATGGTGTCCGGAGACGGGCGCAAGTACCTCACCGTTCTGGTCTCGTTCAACCCGGAGCAGGTCCAGCGCTTCGCGGAGGAGGAGGGGATCCCTTTCGACCGCCTGGATGAGCTGGTGGTTCATCCCCGGATTCGGCAGCTGATCGGATCCGAGATCGAAGAACGCAACCGGCAGCTGGCCGGCTACGAGACCATCCGGAGGTTCACCATCCTTCCCGAGCCGTTCTCCCTGGACGCGGGTGAGATCACTCCTACTTTGAAAGTGCGGCGCATGGAGGTGGAGGAGCGTTACAGTGAGTTGATCGAGGCCATGTACGCGGAGTCGGACGAGTGGACCGATGAGATATTCCTGGGGGCGCGATGAACAAGATCTTCATTCTTATCATTTCAATGGCAATGGTCTCGGTAAGCTTGGCCCAGGAGCCTCCCTCGTTTCATGGCTCCGAGGCCTACATCGAGTTCCGCAGGGCCGGCTACGATTTGCTCGATGAGTGCATAACCGATCTGGACGGGGATGGGCTGATGGACAGCCTGGTGGTGGAGAAGTCGCCGGACGGTATCGGCCTGTCGGCCTGGCGGGCCGAAGCCGAAGGCGGCTTCAGGCTCCTTTTTAGGAGTGAAAAAGCGCCGGCCAGCTCCGTGGCCGCCTTCAAGCGCCTGCCGCTGGGAAACTACAGCTTCGCATTTCTCTTAGATGTCTTCGAAGACAACCCCGACGAGGCCGATCACTTCGTGAAGCTTTTTCTCATCCAACCCAAAAATCTCAAACAGATGTTCTCGTCTCGGTACCGGGTGACTCATTCCGAGGAGGATGCCGGTCGGGAAGCCGCGCGGGTCATCGACCTGGGGGGATACCCGGTGGGGCTGGAGGCGCGACCGGGGGCTCAGGCTGGCTCGGGCGGATTCCCCGAGCTGGTGGTTCGGCACAGCCCCAAGAGGCTCGCCCTGGTCGGGCGGGTGAGCAAGAAGACCCACTTCATCATCGGCATCAAGGAACGGCTCTACCGGGCCGAAAAGGAGGCCTACACCCTCGTGGAGGATCGTTACCTGGACTATCTCCCGCGAGTCATTCCCGGTGAGGTGACCGCCACGTCCATCCTCCCGAGCACAGGGGAGGAGTGGTTGGCCTCCAAGGTGGCCGATTCAAAGCTCGCGTCGGGATGGATCGAGGGAACGACCGACTCGGGGATCGGCGAGTCGGTCACTCTGTCCTTCGGTGAGCCCAGGAACATCCGGATGGTGCGCGTGGTTCCGGGATGTGCGGCTTCGCCGGAGAGCTGGGAGCAGCACAACCGGCTCTTGAAATTCTCGCTCTGGTTCGAGGGCGGGACGATTGTGACGGTCAACCGCCGGGGGACCAAGGCGGAGATGGATTCGCAGGTCGAAGCGCACGAGGATTTCATTCTTCCCGGTGTCGGTTTCGGAACCCAGACACTGGTGTTCCTCTCCAAGCCGGTGAAATCCAGTTGGGTCAAGGTGATCGTCGATGAAGTTGAACCGGGGAGCGGCGACGCAGACGAAACCTGCATCTCCGAGATTTCCGTCCACGCGGCCCGGGTGGACCAAGCCAAGAAAAAGTAGGGTTACAATCCCAGGACGCTGCCCAGCTTCATGGCCAGGCTCATATCGCCTTTGATCTTGAGCTTGCCGGTCATGAAGGCCATCTGGCCGTTGAGCTTCCCGGTGATCATGTCCACGAAGTCGGAGTCGGACATGGTGATGGTGCACTTGGCCTCGGCCTTGTCGCCGTTGCCCACTTCGCCCCCGCTCTTGGTAGCGTCCACCCACCAGTTTCCGCCGTCGTTGCCGGTGATGTTGAACTGATAAATGGCATTGATTTTGGTTACGTCGTCCCCCTTTTCCTTCAGCCGGGGGGGAAGCTGCTCTTCGAAAACCGTCTTTGGTGTCAAGCTCATGTCTGGCCCTCCTTAGTTTGATTGACTGTCCAATCGGTTTCGGCCGGGCACGCTAGCATAGCCCCAAGGCACTGTCAACCTGCCTTTTGTCCCAGTAAATGCAAGACTTACCGCACAAACGCGAGATGACCACCCAGATACGTGCCTCTCTCGCCATGGACGGCATTGCCATAAAGTCGCCCGCAAGGCCCGGAGTCTGCGTAACCCGTTCGTAGCAAATTCATCGACAATCTGACCCTTTTGTCAGAAATCTGAGGTCCCCGTCGCCGGATCCGTCTGTCTTTGTTGTAGTAATCCCTTGTTTTTGCAGCATAATATTATAATTGAGCGACACTGGTACCGTGGCACGGGTTTTGCTCAATTTGGCGGCAGTTTATGTGTTAGCTTAGAACGACAAGAGGAGAATGCAATGAAAAGCGTGATGCGATTTATTCTGGTTTTTACAATCGTTTTTGCCGTCGCCTGCGGTGGTGGCAATACTAACAATCCGATCGTTCGTGACCTGACCCAGGCCGAGCAGAAGTTGGTGGAGTCATCCAACCTCTTCGGCTTTAACCTGATGAGGGCAGTCGTTGCCCAGTCGGACGGCGGCAACGTTTTCATTTCTCCGCTCTCGGTTTCCTTTGCCCTGGGGATGACCTACAACGGCGCTCGCACCACCACCGAGGTGGGCATGCGGTCCGCCCTGGAGTACGGGGATCTCACCGTTGAGGAAATCAATCAGAGCTACCGCGACCTGCTCGACCTGCTCACCAAGCAAGATCCCAAGGTGACAATGGAGATTGCCAATTCCATTTGGGTCCGCGAGGGATTCGAGGTCCTGCAGGCGTTTCTCGACGTCAACCAGACCTTTTTTGATGCCGTCGTTCGCATCCTGGACTTTTCCACCCCCGGCGCTGCCGACATCATCAACACCTGGGTGAAGGAGAAGACCCATGGGAAGATCGAGGAGATCGTAAAAAACCCTATCGATGCCATGACGGTGATGTTTTTGATTAACGCCATCTATTTCAAGGGTACCTGGACCTACGAGTTCGATCCCGACGAGACCGCGGAAGACACTTTTCACGCTCCCGATGGAGACAAGACCGTCCAGATGATGAGCGTGAATGTGACGGTTCCATACATGCAGACGGAGGACTTCCAGGCGGTAAGTCTGCCCTATGGCGATGGGTTGTTCTCCATGATCATCCTGCTTCCAAAGCCGGGCAGGGACATCGATGCGCTGGTCGGTATGTTTACCGACGAGAACTGGTCGACCTGGATGGCTGCCTTTTTCGAGGCGGAAGGCGACATCTACCTGCCCCGTTTCGAATTGAAGTACGAGACCGGCCTCAACGATGTGCTCGATGCGCTGGGTATGGAGGTTGCCTTCTCAGGCGCCGCCGACTTCACCGGCATCAATCCCGGGGGCGGCCTGTTCATTAGCAACGTCAGGCACAAGACCTACGTGAAGGTTTACGAAGAAGGCACCGAAGCCGCCGCGGTCACCTCCGTGGAGATCGGTTCCACCTCGGAGCCCCAGGGCTTCGTCCTGAGAATCGACCGGCCCTTCCTGTTCGCCATCCACGATGCCCATTCCAAGGCCCTCTTGTTCATGGGCAAGATCGTCGATCCCCCCTCCGAATAGTCTCATGGCTTGATGCTCTGGCAGGCGGCGATGGCTTCGTCGCGCAGTTTGTCGTTCTTGAAGCCGGAGCCGCGGCAGGAGCAGCCGCTGATGTTGGCGACGAAGGCCAACTCGGGCTTGACCTCTTTGGCGCTCTTGTCGAGGCACTTTCCCAGAATCAGCCAGCCGCCGGGGATGTCCTTGGTCTCCGCCTTGGTCCAGATGTAGCCCATGTCCTGGAACCCCTGCTTGGTCTTGAGCTTGTCGGCGTAGGCTGCGGCGGCGGAGGGCATGTCGCTGTTCCATTCGTCGACGTAGAACCGGCCCCCGAGGTCGTTGGTGCCGTCGCCCGCCGGGACGTACTTCTCGTAAGTCCAACTGGCCATGGCCTTGTTGAACTCTCCCTCCCAGCCGTCGGTCGCCCTGAGCTTGAGTTGGTCCATGACGACCTTGGCCGCGGGCACGGGCGCCGCGGCCGGGGTGGCCGCCTTCTCTTCGGGTTGTCCGCCTTCTTCCTTTTTGCACCCGGTCAAGGATAGGATAGGCAGCAGTACGATCAGCATCAATAAGCGTTTCATGTTTACTCCCTCTGGTTAGAACAACGGTTTGAGCCCGAAAGAAGTCGTTTTCACAACAATGTCACCATAACAAAACAATGGGGGACGGTTTCAACTTTTTAACTTATTTGTTTGACCTGACCAGTGCAGTGACTGGTGAGAAAGTTGAAAAGTTGAAAAGTTGAAACCGTCCCCCATTTGTCTATCCCCATTCGTCTCAACTACTTTTCCCGTCGCATTCTCATATTTGGCCGAGGCAACGAGACCAGTCGGAGCAGTTACCGTGACTCAAGTGCGACAAAACTCTAAAACTACCTCTTTTCGCATGCGTCGGTCCAGCATCTTTTTTGCCCCACTCTTGATTG
>JAUXGL010000158.1 GCA_030622135.1 Deltaproteobacteria bacterium | reverse complement strand
TAGGAGAGGCAACATTAGGAGAGGCAACATTTGCAGAATGGCGCTTCTTAGGGCCTACATGGCGGCGGCGAGTCTCGTCCGGGTCTTCTTCACGCTGAGGATCTTCGATGTGTCCGCGTCGATGTCCACCCAATAGTGATTGGTGAGCTGCCGGTCCTCACGGCAAAAGGCAACCGTGTAGATCCCGTCGCAAAACGAGACTTGGGCCTTGAGGTCGCGGCAATCGACGCCTTCCAAAACCAGAACGTACTCGGCGATGTCTTTGGCCATCTCGGCGTGGTAGACCCGATCACCCTGGATAAAGGACGGGGTGATGGACGGGATCACCGTGGTGACCTCGACGGGCTCGGAAACGTTCTGCTTCACGGCAGCACATCCACCGGCCAAGATCAGCATGGTCAATATCGGAATCGGGCGCAGCATGACTTCCTCCTCTCGCGTTCACCCGCCATCAATTGCAACCCGCGTGCCATATCGACAGGCTTGATTTCATTGAACAAACAAAACCGTAGGGACGGTGGCGGTGTACCCACGAGTGCAAACCGACCCACCCACACCACCCCGGGATTGAACCAGATGTGGACAACTCCAGGCGAGCGGCCGCTGACCGTCTACATTTTCATGAGACCAAAGACGAAGAAAAAGAAGAAATAATCCCAAACGACTCTCGGCAATCACATCAGCTCGGAATCGTAGAAGATGGGATCGCGGGCGGCTAGGAAGCTCTCGATGGCCTGACGATCGCCGGCGTCGAGGTCGACAAATTGTACGCCCACGCCGGGGTGGAAATCCTGGTTGAACTGGTTGTACTCACGCACCCAGCGGATCCGACCACAGGCGCAAATGGGCTCCTGACCGGAAAGAGAAACGCTCAGATCCAATTCGGTTCCTACCGGCAAGTGCTCCACCGTGGCGATGAACAGGCCGCCTTCGGAGAGATCGCGAGTCAACCCGGCATAGAAGTTGTGCTCGGTGTGCATGGAGACCTCCACCTCCACCGCGACCCGGGAACATTCGCGCCGCTCCCGGCCTTTCCAGGCGGGCTTGCATATGCTGGCCTGCTTCTGGGCCTCCTCGTAGGCCTGCTGCTGTTCGACCTCGGCCCGGCGCGCCTCGATCGCCTGCACCTCGGCCCGCGCGCTTCCCATCTGGTCAACCACAACCTTGCGGCGGTCCTGGATGGACTTGCGCCGCTCACCGATTACTCGGGCCTCTTCGCGCAGTTGTTTCTTTCTCTGCCGCAAGCGGATCTCCTCCTCGGCCAGCGTGCGGATCCGGGCCTCCAGCCGAGCAGCCTCTTCCTGCACCCGCCGCTCCTCGGCATCCAGCCTGCCATTCTGTTCCTTGAAATCCTTCATCCGAGACTCGACGACCGTCCGGTTTTCGTCCAGAGTGGAGATCGCCTGCTGGGGAAGTGTGGTCGGTGCGGTTTGCGGGTACATGATTCGCCTCCTTTAGTTTTTCGTGTCCGTCCACACGAAGTACTTCAAAACCCGTGCCAACCTCGCAAAGTAAAAAACACTTAAAATCCGGAATCTTGCAGAAGTGGGCCAGTCTCTTCTGGTGGGGCCTTCAAGACCCAGTAGGGGCACGATTACCTACTTTGGCGAACGCCCGGTAGGCCCGAATCTCCGAATCGATTCTCTTGAAGTCCACCCGGAGGACGTGTACGCTTCGAATAGTTATGAGCGATCAACTGATCGATAAAATCGTCGAGATCCTGGGTCCCTTCATGGGCGAAACCATGGCCCGGGCCTCCCTGCGGGTCTACGTAAACGAGATCAAGATCAACAAGGGCTCCTTCGAGCCCCAATACCTGGACCTGTTGGTGCTGAGGCTGCGGACCGGCCTGACCGCCTTCGCTGGGAAGGATAAGGCCCAATCGCTCATCAATGACATCCTCAGACTGAAGCAAAGAGGAGGTGTGTAAACGTGTCCAGAATCATTCACGGTCTGATGCTCCTGTTCATTGCAACCGGCGCCGTGCTCTGTTTCGGCCCCTGGTACGACACGCGGGCAACCCTGGTGCTTACCGCCCTGTTCAAGCTGCTCGGCCTGGTGATCGCGTTCATCGCCGCCTTTACGACCTTCTCCCGGCTCGATTCCGGCGATCCCCAGCGCCGTCCCTGGCTCCTGTTAGCCATCGGCCTCCTGCTTTACGCCGGCGGACAATCCGTCCTGGCCAGCTACCAGGTCTGCCTGGACGTGCGCAGCCCTTTCCCCTCCGTCGGCGATCCCCTGTTCGTAGCCTCCTACCCGCTGATAATCGGCGCCCTATTCTGGTTCTGCGTCATCGCCATCCACTCGGGCCTCCCCCTGGGCAAATCCTTGGTCTTCTGGAGCCCGGCCCTCCTCGTCCTGATCGTCTTCGCCGCCGGATCCTATCCGTTGTTGGCCTCCATCATCAAAGCCAACGATCCCGGCATGGAGACTTTCCTGAACATTTTTTATCCCGTAACCAGCTTCATCGCCCTGGCCCCCTGCCTGGTAATGCTCCGCACCGGCCTCAAATTCCGCGGCGGCCGCCTGCTCCTCGTATGGCTTCCCATTACCCTGGGCTTCACCACCGTCCTGGTCTCCGACATCTTCTTCGCCTACCTGGTAGCAGACAAAATGGCCTGTATCGAATCCCTGGTAGACTTCCTGTACGTCTCCGGATACGCCCTGATCTCCATCGGCACCCTCTCCCAAGCCAACCTTTTGAAATAACGTAGCAGTAAAGCCCTATTGGGGCGGAGGCGGGTTTGCTGCGGCGGGTTTTGCAAAATAGCGCGGAGGGGCCACGCGCATGCGCGTGGGGCTCCACCACTCTCGCGGTTCGGCGGCAATCCGCCTATTATTCTCTTTCCGCAAGAACCAATTGGAGCCAGATTTCCATCTCTTCCAGCTTCGTTTCGATTTTCGGCTTATCGTCTTCAGGATCGCCGGGTGGCTTGCCTTGCCGGCCCATGCCGCGGCCACCCATGCCGCCGGGACCGCCCGCGGGCATGCGGCTTTGGGTTTTCTGCTTGACTTTCACATGCATGGTGGTGAACTCGATGCCCAAGCCGATCTTCTTGCCCGGCGTGGCGGGGATGGCGCCGGTGGGCACCCGGATCTCGTAGCTATAATCCCCTTTCTCGCTAAACACAGCAAAGGCGGGACCCTGCTCCCCGTTAGCGGGGACTTGGGACGAATCCTTGCCCTTCATCACCGAGATGGTGTCCTGGCCTTGGAGCAGGCGCAAACCGTAGACCTTGTTCTGCTCGCCGGCGGGATCGAACCACAGCACCACACCCAGATCCCCCAGAGTGCGGGCCAACATCCGGCTGCCGGCCGAGAAGAGGAAATAGATGTACTCCCCGTCGTTCATGACCGACAAGGCCACCCGCTCGTCCTTGAACCAGTACTCGTAGGGAAACTCCTCGTCATCGGCCTTGCCGTCCACCACCAGAGCCTTTTTGGTCCACTTGCTCTCGATCTTCTTCCCGCCACAACCGGCAACCAGGAAAAGACAGACAGCCACCGCGAATCCTGTCCTGAGGTTTTTCATAAGGTCGATTTTGTCCACACTCCACCTAGTCATGTCAACCCTTCAGGATACCGCTGCTTTTCCCACTGGGGTAATCGTGGTATCATCCGTCGCGATGAAGGCGCTGTATTTACTGATGATCCCGCTCGCGGTCGCTACCGGCTGCACTTTCTCGTCCGGAAGGCAAATCGCGGGCGAGACCCCCTACATCGATGTGGCCGCCGGGGCCGAGGTCTACTTCGACGGTCCTCCGGAGGACGCCGCTCCCACCTTAGACCTAAAGCTGGGTTACCGCTGGCCCGGCATCTCGGTCGACGCGGCCCTGGTGTGGACGCACAACATGAGTTGGAGCGCATCACAATGCGAGCCGGAGTTCGAGTGCATGTCCCGCGACAGGCGAGACCTGGTCGGAATCCGCGGGGCCATGCAGCTGTACATCCTCAAGAACGACTTCTGGCTGCAACCCTACCTGATGTTCGGCCTGGGCATCCGCACGATGCACTACCACGAGGTGGTCTGGGCGGGGCTGTTTCTTCTGGGCGGCGGGGCGGAGATCTCGCTGCTCGGCGGCCTGTCGCTGAACGTCGGCGTCCTATATTCCGTGACCCGCTTCGAGCATGGCATCGGCTCGCCCGAGGGAAACACCAACCAGGCCATCCTGCCAATGGGGGGACTCCGCTTCTACTTCTGATCTTCTGTCTATTGTCGCGCAGACCGACTTCGGCCAAGAACCGGACGATTGGGAATCAATCCGGGGGGGCACAGCCCATCTTGACATCAACCGTAACGACCTCGCCGTTCTTGAGCTTGTCGCAGGCTTCCCCGTAGAAGTCGATGCGATTGTTGACCGCATCGTAGTCGAACCCGTTCAAGTGAGTCCGGTCGCGGGATACCGGTTGACCGTCGAAGTAGACCCAGAGAAAATCGGGCTCTTCGGGCTCCACCTCCAGGTCCAAGCGGCAAGACATCACCACCTTGGCGATGTCCCGGAAGGCCGCTTCCAGGTCGGCCTGGTTGTTGGCGGGATAATACTTGTCCGCCCCGGCCCGCGGGTGCCCGCCGGCGTCGGCCATGTCGTTGAGCAGGCCGGGATTGGAGTTGTTGAGGTTCTCTCCCAGCCCGATGACGAAGGTACCCACGTCGTGCGAAAACAACGTCTCCACCGCCCTCAGAGCCAAAGCGTCGTCGGCCGCGTTGGGCCGGCCGTTACCGTTGGGACAGGTGGGCAGGCCATCGGTCACCAGCACCACGAAGTTGGCCCGCTCGGTGTCGTTTAACCGGGTGTAGTAGGCGTCGGCATTCTGAAGGGTTTCGCCGGTGGGCGTCTTGCCCCAGGGGAAAAAGTTATCCAGCAGGTCGCGGATGGAGTCGGCGGAGTCGTCGCCCAACTCCACCGACACCACTCCGGGGTCGCAGTCCGACTGAGCGGGGAAGGCCATCCACCCGAAGCGGATCTTCCCCGCGTAGGTATCCAATACGAACTTCATCGCCTCCACCAGGACCTCGGCCTTCTCACGCGGGTCGTTCACCGAGGTCGGATCTTTCATGCTGTTGGACTTGTCGATCACCAGCAATATGTTGGATAGCGGGCTGGCCTTGATCGCCACCTCGTCGCAGATTGGACCGTCTCCTCCGGCCGCGTCCCGATCCCCCCCGTCGTTCCCGTTCCCGTCCTCGTTCCCGGAGCAGGACAGCACCCACAGGGAAGCTGCGAGTAAAAGTACAAACCGTTTCAGCATGACATCTCCCGTATCAATCCGGAGGCGCGCATCCCATCTTTATGTCTACTTTGATCACCTGGCCGGAGCGCAACTGGTCGCAGGCCGGACCGTAAAAGTTGATCTGGTTGCGGTCCGGATCGTAGTCCCAACCGTTGATGTGGTTGCGATCGCGCGGCACCGCTACGCCGTCGAAGTACACCCACAGAAAGTTAGGCTCCTCGGGCACTACGCCGAGGGCCAGGTTACAGCCGATGACCATGCCCCCGATGTCCTGCAACGCGGCCTGGAGCTCGTTTAGACTGTTGGCCTTGTAGTATTTGTCCGCCCCGGCCCGCGGTCGTCCGCCGGCCACGGCCATGTCGTTGAGCAGGGAGGGATCGCCGGAGTTGTTCAGGGCCTCGCCCAGACCGATAACGAAGGTATCTATCCCCGCCTGGTGCAGGGCGGTGACCGCATCCAGCGCCCGTTTCTTGTCCTGAGCGGTCACCTGCCTGCCTTCCCCGACCGGGCAGGTGGGCAAGCCATCGGTGAGCAGCAACACGAAGTTAGCCCGCGCCTCGTCGTGCATCCCCGGGTCGGCGTTGGCGACCTCCAGGGTTTCCCCGGTGGGCGTGCCTCCGTTGGCGGACATGCCACTAACCTTGTTCCGGATGGTGGGGGCAGTGTCGTCGCCGCAGGACACATCCACCACGCCCACCGCGCACCCGATATCGATAGGGAACGGCATCCAGCCAAAGCGAATCTTTCCCTCGCCCTCGTTGAGCAGGAAGGTCAAGGCGGTCTTGGCGTCGTTGATCTTGCGATCGCAGCCGACGGCGCAGGTGTCGTCCCGCATGCTACCGGACTTGTCCACCACCAGCATAAGGTTGGGCGGAATGGAGCCGGCCTCGATTTCCACCTCGTCACAGATGGGCGCGTCCGGCTTGGGGCCGGTGTCGCCGCCGCCGGTGTCGCCGCCGCCGGTGTCGCCGCCGCTTCCGTCCTCGCCGTTTCCGTCCCGATCCCCGCTACCGCCGTCCCCGTTCGCGTTCTCCCCCCCGCATGCCGGTATCCCGAAAAGACCCAGCATGAGGATAAACAGCAACGCACCCGGCATTATGATCTTTCGCATAACCGCCTCCTTTACCCGTTTCGTTCAGTATACCGCCGTGATCGCAAAACCGTCAAGCCACCTTTTATCCAGTATTTCCGGTCTATTACAAGCCAGGGCAGTTATTTTGTTTTGATCTTTGAGAGGTAGGGCTCAATCTTCTTCTCGTCCACCGCGGCCGGGGGAAACAGAAACATGCGGGTCGAGACGGTGACTTCGATGGCCAGACCGAAAGGATTCGAGCTGGAGTAGCCGGCGCCCATGTTGAAGTTTCCGGAGAACGCCACCAGCGAGCGGTGGTCCGGAGCCAAGGGCACCACGGAGCCCCGTTTCCGCTCCTCGGCGATCCTCTCCGCGGCTCTTATGAAATGCCGCCGGGCGGATTTCTCGTCGCCGGAGGTCTCGGCCAGAACGGCCAGCCACAACTGCACCTGGATCCGCGACTGGTGGCTGGCTAAGGCATCCAACCTGGAAACCAGATCTTTTTTCGGATCGGCGCCCTGCTTGCCCGCCATCAGGTTGACCACGGCCGTAACCGCCGCGGTGGAAGGGAAAGCCCCACACACCTGGGAGGCCTGCTCTAAAAGCGAGGCGGCCTGGTCCACGTCCTGGCCCTGCATCAGGAGGGTGGAGACGCTGGCCACGGCGTCACAGAGGATTCCCAGGTTGCGCTGATCCGAATCGGCCTCGCTCCAGGCGTTGACCACCTGGCCATAAGCATTCACCGCCTCCTGTAGACCCTTCCCACCCAACTCGTCGTCGGACAACAAACCGGTTACCGCCAGCAGGTGGGCTTTCCAGATCATCAGAGAGGGTGAACGTTCCTCGGTAAGGCGTTTGTCCAGCCAGGCCATGACGATCTTCAGCGGTTGCCGATCATTTTCCTTGACGGCCTTCCTTACCGCCGCGCCGACAAACACCGGCAAAAAGTGCGTGGGAATCCGCTGCTTGCCCATGGCCTGGCGGTACCGGCCGATCACCTCCCAGGCGTCGGGGCCTTCGGGCCCCAGCTGAGCCAGGAGGTAGGCCATCTGCACGCCGGGCAAATCGCCGGGGTAGGTACGGTTGAAAGAGAGCACCTCTTTTTGCAGCGCCCGGCGAGCCGGACTCTCCGGTTCCTGGTTGAGAACGAACCGCAGAAAAGTCAGGTATATACCGGTCAGATCGACGAGCCGGGGATCCGCGGGCCGAAAGCGCCTCAGATCCCTTTCCACGAAAACAACCACGGCCGGCTCCAGGTCGGGCTTTTGCGCCGCCACGCCGCCGTAGAAATCCTTCATGATCATCACCAGCCCGGCCCCAATGCGATGGGTCAGAAACTTGGGCGTCGGCGGCTTCCCTCGGGCCCGCCTCCCGAAAGCCCAGGCGGCCGAATAGTCCAGGCTGCCGCCCATGGCCGCCTGGATGAAGGCCTCGTCCAGTTGGGGATGGGCCGCCCGTACCACTTCGCTCGCTTTGAAGAATTTCAAAACCCGCCAAAATTCGTCCAGGCCGATGAACGCCGCGGCCACTTCCGCCATGGCCCGCGGAGTCTTCTGCTTCTCCAAGGCCCGGAGCAACCCAGCCAAGCGCTTGCGCTGCATGGCTCGCTTGTCGTTTTGAGATTTCTTAAGCGCCTGTTCGCCCGCTTCCATCCGCCCTAGCTCGAAGAGAGCCTCCGCCACCCAGGCATGGGCCGGCTGGGTGGGTTGCAGGTCCACGAGGGCAGCCGCCGCCAGGTGCATTCCCGACCAGTCTCCCTCGCGCCGGTTGACCTCCACCAGGCCCTTGAGCAACGCAAGGCGAAGATCCCTATTCGGTTTGGCCTTCAGCCGCCTTTTCGCCATCCAGCGAATCCCCCGGCGAGCGTAGGCGGGCAGCTTAACCAGCTGACTGGAGAGCTTGACCAGGGGGTGCTGGTCCCCTCCTTGGCTCAGAGCGGTCGTGACCGCGGAGGAGGTGAACATGAAAAACGCCGGCTCCGCGTTGGCCCAGTACCGATACAGCTCCACCAGCTCCAACTCCCAGGACTGTTCGGGCTCCTTCGAGCCACTCACCGCGGATTCGACCATGGCGGTCACCGCCAGCCAGCCCATAAGCTCCCGGGTCTGCTCCAGCGGGTCGATGTCCTCGATCTTGGGCAGGGTCTGCTTCAATTGCCGGGATCGCTGGTAGCGGTTTTCCGACTTGCCGGCCAGAAGCAGGACCATCTCGTAGTGCCCAGAGACGGCGGGCACCACCTTGACCACGTTCGGCCGGAAAGAATCTTCCTCGGCCGCGGCGGCGGGGAAAACCGAGTAGAAAACGGCGGAAATCGTAATCCAGTAAATTGGTCTCATCGCTTGCGCCCCGGCAGTAGCGCAAGTCCCAGCAGGATCCAGCGGCGGCCCATCGGCATCACCTCCTGCGCCGGAAGATCAACGCGGCCAGTATCGACAGGCCAATCCATGCCGGCAATTCACCCCTCAAATGGCCGCACCCACAGCCCCCAGCGTCGTCGCAGTCGTTGACCTTCAGGCACTCTCCGCCCAGACACAAGTAACACTCGCCGCACTCGTAACCGTCCGGCAGGGAATCATGCATGCAGCCCTGCTGGGGATCGCACCAGTCGTTGGTGCAGGGATCGTGGTCATCGCAACTGGAGGAATCCATGGGCTGGCAAACTCCCTGCGTGCACACCGCCTGGCCGCACATTCCTCCCCCGCAGCCGGTCCCGTCCGGAACAACCTCGTGCCGGCAACCGGAAGCGGGATCGCAAGAATCCGTGGTGCACGGGTTTAAATCGTCGCAGTCCTTGGGCGTGCCCATGGCACAGTTGCCGCGCAGGCAGGTCTCCTCGCCGTCGCAGGAGTTCTGGTTGGGGCAGGGAGTACCGTCCAGGACCGGATCGTGAATACACCCCTGCGTGGGATCGCACCAGTCGGTGGTGCAAGAGTTGTCGTTGTCGTTGGCACAGTTCAGCGGGGCTCCCTCCACGCACTGCCCGTCCCGGCAAGCCTCGGTGCCGTCACAAAGATCGTTATCCAGACAAGGGGTCTGATTGGGCACGTTCGCGCAAGTGCCGTCGGTGGTCAGATTGCAAGCCTGGCAAGCACCGCCGCACCGGGAGGTGCAGCACACTCCGTCGACACAGTACCCCGAGTCACACTGGGTAGCGCTGGTGCAAAACGCGCCGGGATAGCCGCCCACCCAGTCGCTGATGAAACTCAGGTCGTACTCGTCAACTTTCGCGGAACATCCGAAATCGCTACAGTCCTCACCGGTATAAGAAGCGACTCCGGCCACGTATTCCCGGCCGTTGCGCACGATAAAGACGGGTCCGCCGCTATCGCCCGAGCAAATCCCCGAGGGAGTCTGGTCCTGGCAGATGGTGTTGTAGCTGGACGGGGATCCGCAACCACCCGGCTGGGTGCAAACCCATCTCAGATCATTGTTCATGGTCATCTTGGTTCCGACGCTGTTGGCATCATTCGCCAAGGTCCGCCCGAAGCCAACGTGGGTCAACTGAGTGCCGATGTCGGCGTTGGTGATTTTTAGGCTGCTGGGAAGATTGGGTATTGGCGCCACACCCGACGGAACGGAGCCGGAGAACTTCAGCATGGCGACGTCGTTGATGACTTCCGTGGGGCTGGAGCTGTATTGCGGGTGGACCCGCTTCTCCGTCACCAAAAGCCAGGCCATCCCACTGTCCATTTCGTTGCCGAAACCGACCCGCATCAAACGATCGGATACGGATACGCAGTGGGCGGCGGTCAGCACCACGTTCGAGCCGATCCAGGCCCCCGTGCACATCGAGTATTCGTCGGTCACCGCCACCACGGCCATGTGCTCCGGGGAAGTGTCCGGCTCGCCGTTGATGATGGGAAAGTTGTTGTAGACCAGCTCCCGCTCGGGGGGTGAGCCACACCCAACCACCAGCAAGACAACCACCGGCACGATCCAGCGGCGGCCCATCGGCATCACCTCCTGCGCCGGAAGATCGGCGCGGCCAGTATCGACAAGCCAATCCATGCCGGAAATTCACCCCCCAAATGGCCGCACCCACAGCCCCCGGTGTCGTCACCGCAGTCGTTGGCCTTCAGGCACTCTCCGCCCAAACACAAGTAACACTCGCCGCACTCGTAACCGTCCGGCAGGGAATCGTGCATGCAGCCCTGCTGGGGATCGCACCAGTCGTTGGTGCAGGAATCGTGGTCATCGCAACTGGTGGAATCCATGGACTGGCAGACTCCCTGCGCGCACACCGCCTGGCCGCACATTCCTCCCCCGCAACCGGTCCCGTCCGGAAGGGTCAAGTGCCGGCAACCTTCGATTGGATCGCAGCTGTCATCGGTGCACGGATTGTGGTCGTCGCAGTCGGCCGCCTGGCCGGTGCAGACCCCGCCGGTGCAGGTTTCGTCCAGGGTGCATACGTTGTCGTCGTCACACGGGGTACCGGGGGAATAGGGGCTATGTACGCAGCCGGTGCCGGGAATGCACTGGTCGTCGGTGCAGGAATTGTTGTCGTCGCAGTCTAGTCCCGACCCGGAAACGCACACGCCTCCCTGGCAAACGTCCTCGCCGTTGCAGGCGTTGTTATCATCACACGACGTGCCGTCCGAAAGCTGCGTGTTACTGCAGCCGGTCACCGGGTGGCAGGAGTCGTTGGTGCAGGGGTTCACGTCGTTGCAATCCAGCCCACCGGGGCTGCGGCATAAGCCGCCCTGGCAGGCCTCCGTCCCGTTGCAGATGTCTCCATCCGAACAGGAAGTGCCGTTGGCCACCGGTGTGCGAACACAACCGATGGACGGGTCGCAGGTGTCGACGGTGCAGACGTTAGAATCGTTGCAGTCCGTGGGAGAATCGTCGTCGATGCACTCGCCGTCCTGGCAGGTTTCGGTCCCATTGCACTTGTCGCTGTCCGGGCACTCGTAACCGTTGGGAGCGGTGGCGCAGGTCCCCAGGGACGTCGACAGGTTGCAAAAATTGCACTCCCCGGTGCAGTCGATGTTGCAGCACACCCCGTCGGAGCAAATCCCTGAATCGCACTCGTCCCCGGAAAAGCAGGTGGCCCCATTTACCCCGCCGATGAAGTCGCTAAGCTCGGACTCGAACTCATCAATCTTGGTATTGCACCCGAAGCCCGTGCAGGCCTCGTCCACGCCGTAGGAGACGACCCCGGCGACGTACTCCTTGCCGTTCCGCCAGATGAACGCGGGGCCCCCGCTGTCTCCCCCGCAGGGCCCGCCGGGATCCAGATCGGTGCAAATCGTGTAGGGAAAAGCGAACCAGCCCATCTGGGAGTTAATCCAACAACCCGAAGATCTTTCGCAAATCCATTCCAGACCGTCGGTGACGGTCAGCTTGATCCCGAAACCGTTCGTCTCGGTACGACCAAAGCCGACAAACTCCAGGGGTATTCCCTTATCGTCGGGGTCGACCAACCGCAGACCGTAGGGCAAGGCGGGAATCGGGGTTACCACCACGGGGGGAAGCTTGGAGAGCCGCACCAGCGCGATGTCATGAGCGGCGTCCTGCTGGGTACCCACGTATAACGGATGCACCCACACCTCGGAAACGCCCACCCAGCTGGCTCCGCCACCAAGGTTTATGTTATTCCCGAATCCCACCCGGACGGCCGAAGCACTGGCACCAACCACGCAGTGGGCCGCGGTCAGAACCACCCGGTCGTGAATGAGCGTCCCGCTGCACGAGCCGCCTCCGGTTTGCACCCCCACCACGGCCATGTGCGCCTGGCTGGTGTCCGGCGTCCCGTTGGTGATGAACCGCTTCAATACTCCGCTCTGTCCCTCGGTCTGTTCGCCACAACTCCCCAATAACAGAGCGGCCACAACCGCCGGGAAACAGAAATACCGGTACAGCATAACGTCTTCTCCTCCCCCCCCCCCCCCCCCCCCCCACGTCGAT
>JAUXGL010000166.1 GCA_030622135.1 Deltaproteobacteria bacterium | reverse complement strand
GGTTTTATGTATGAAGACGACGATCGAACTCCCCGACGATTTGTTGATAGAGGCCAAGAAGCGCGCGGCCGAACTGCGCGTTCCGGTTCGCAAACTCATCGAGGAGGGCTTGCGAGCACGGCTCGCCAGAAAGAGACGCTTCCGGCGCAAGAAGAAACTCCGTATTAATTGGATCACGGTGGAAGGGGGCCTGCCCCAGGGGCTGAACGTGGCCGATCGTGAACAGATGCACGACTATCTTGCGGAGACGAAAAGCTGATAGCCATCGACACCAACCTGCTGGTCTACGCTCATCGAGCGAAGACGCGGGAGCATGCCGCGGCCAGAAGAGCTATCGAGGAGGCGGCCGCAAACGCAGCTGGATGGGGTTTTCCGCTGCCTTGCATAGCCGAGTTCTTTGCGGTTGTCACCCATCCCAAGTCAACCGGAAAGCCGTCAACCCCGTCGGAGGCGGCCGGTTTTCTTCGATCGTTGGTTCGTGAGGGCGGCGCGGCCATCTGGGAGCCGCAACCAGGATTCGCTTCACGGTTGCTTCTCGCGGCAGAGCAAGCCAAGCTATCGGGACCCAGGGTGTTCGACCTGCAAATCGCGCTGACCGCGTTTGATGCCGGCGCCGAAGAAATCTGGTCACACGATCGGCGGTTTTTTACCGTACCCGGACTCAGGCTTCGAGATCCGATTGACAACAGGAGAACGTAGCGGTCTTCCCCAATGTTGCATAAATCGTGACCTTTCCGTCGGGCACCGGTGGTGGATTGGGGTACGCATTTTGCCCTTGACAAATGTCTAATATTTCAGCAACTTACATTGCAGATCGGAAATCGCTATAGGACCTTAAAGCCAGGATGGGCTTATTTTATAAAAAGGAACTGAAAGATGAAAAAAAAGTCGGGTGCTTTAATCGTGTATTTTCTGTCTATATTCCTAGTATTCTCAATAAATTGTACGCAAAGGGACAAAATTGAAAGTATCAATGTCGGCTTTGATTTCTCGGGAATCGAGGAATTCTGGAAAATCGCGGATATTTTAAAAGCCGATATTGAACCATCGCCTTCTCAGTGGAATTCGTTGCTTTCAACACCAGGGTATACCGTGCTTATCGGGATGGAGTTCCAAAAACCGGGATTCTTTGAAGACTACATGCGGGCTGCCTATATGCCTTCACAAAAACAACGCAGGGGAAAATTAATAAAGGAGGCAAAAAAGAAGGGTGGTTTCCGGGCTTGGTTTACGCCCGCACTCCTGAAAGCTTACCATGATGCGGAAAATAACAGAAAAGAAATCGAGGCCAGGATCAAAGAACTAAAAACATATCCTTATGTCAAAGAAGCTTCTTTAGAAGCCTTGAATTTTCTTCCGGAAACCCATGTAGATGAATATCCCGCTGTCAGCTTTATTATATTCCACGATTCGCGAGGATATTCCCCTCTGGTTATCGGGCTGACCGGCGGAGAGGATCTGGAAAAATCTGCTCTGGATAAATTACAAAAACACGGCTTCACTAAACACAGACCGTTTATGTTGCATGTGGCGCATGAATCATTCCATTTTTATCGCGATAAAAAGCTCGAGTTTGATTTCCCGGGCAATAAAAACCCATATTACCACATTATCTGGATTATCAACCAGATCGAGAATGAGGGTATCGCAGACCAGATCGACCGCAAACAGCTTTATTACGGAAACGGCTGTTTTACGGAAACGCAAATGGCAGAAAGGTGGCGCAAGGAGCAGGCGGAGCAGCCAAAGATCATACTTGAAATGGATTCCCTTTTTACGAGAATAGAAGATAAACCTAAAGCGGCAGCGGAACTGGGTAAAGAACTCCGGGAACTCGTCCCTCAATCCGGGCACCCCACCGGCTTCTTCATGGCGAACTGCATTATCGAGCAGTATGGGAAGAATGCAATCGTCGAGGTGGTCCGAAATCCGTTCCGATTCTTTTTTCTATACAATGAAGCCGCGAAAAAGAGCGGAAAATCGCCATTTTTCTCGGAACCGGCAATGAGGTTTATTAAAAATCTTGAAAGCAGATACAAGAAAAAATAATTCACTAAATCGAGAGTGGCGGGGTATGGGTCCCAACATCCACACAAGGATTTGGGTTGCTGGATCTACTTACCGTTGTCGGGTATAATCGTGCCGGTTTTGTGGGAAATTAAATGACCGAACGATCCGATCCAACCTGCGCAGATTGCGCGGGTTTCGTGGTAAGAGACGTGGATGAGCGCGGCCGCGCCCGGGGGAATTGCCGCCTGCGGCCGGAGCTGGGAAAGATGCCGGAGGGGTTCCCGGCATGCGAGTCCTTCCATGCGCGGGGCGCCCGCAAGGACCAGGTAAAGCCGGTTGAAAAAACCAGACGTAAAAGAGCTAAAAGCGGCCGGCCTCAAGAAACAACCTCTATCCGCCCGACGCTGCAGGACGTCACCGTCGGGGATACCAGCGGAGAGATCAACATGGATCGCGACGGACTCAAGCAGGTATTGCGCGAGCTTCTGGAGGCAGAAACCTTCTTCGGCTACCCGGCCATGAGCGGCCGTTGGGAAAACGGCCGGATGGTCCTGAAACCCGCCGATCCGGATCACCAGCCAAAGGAAGTGCCTTTAGAGGCCTTCTTCCACAAGATCGTGATGATCCGAGACCGGCTGCGGGTCTTGGAGGCCAAGATCAACTCGCACGACAAGCTGTCCGAGCAGGACAAGGTCGAGATGCATGGCTACATCTCCAAGTGCTACGGTACCCTGACGACCTTCAACATCCTCTTCGGGGACCAGGCGGATCAGTTCAGATCGAAGTAGACGCTGCCCATTCCCAACCGCAGGCGCCGATCAGGACAGCCTCAACGGCTTGAACCTCAGGCCCAGGTTGATTAAGCGCTGGATCAACTTTTTGTAGTCGTAACCCTTGGCCTCGGCGGACTTGGCGAAGTCCTCGTCGGCCGACAGGGCCGGGTTGGGGTTGGCCTCCAAGAAGTACAGGCGGCGCTTATCCAGGCGAAAATCCAATCGGGCGTAACCGGACAAACCCAGGAGGCGGTAGATGCGCTTGCAGCGGTGGCCGACCAAGTCCTCGATGGTCTTGGGCAACCGCTCGGCGGCGCGGGAGACCACGCCCCACTTCTTCTGGTATTTCAGGTTCCACTTGGCCCGGGCGGTGGCGATCAGCGGCTGGTCCTCGGGCTTCTTGTCGAACAAGAGCTCCCAGGTGGGAAAGACTTCCAGGCGGTGGTTGCCCAGTACGCCCACGTAGAGCTCGCGGCCTCCGATGAACTCCTCGGCGATGGCGTCCGCCCCGGTGTGCTCGTGAACGAAGGCTACGCGCTCCCTGAGCGCGTCGTCGTCCTTGACCAGGGATGCCTGGGAAATGCCCAGGGAGGCGTCCTCGACGACGGATTTTACAAACAAGGGGAACTGCAGGCGTTTGCGCCGGCGGGCCCTGCGGCCGTAACGAAAGACCTGGAAGTCCGGGACGCGGATTCTGTGGTAGGCCAGGAGCTTCTTGGAGAGCGCCTTGTCGCGGGCGATCATCAGGCCGCGGGGGTTGCAACCGGTGTACTTCAGACCCATCAACTCCAGGTAGGCCACCACGTTCTGATCGTACAGGGCGATGCCGCCGAACTCCTCCATCAGGTTGAAGACGATGTGGGGTTTGAATTCCTCGATAACCTTGCGCACCGACAAGAGATCGTCGTAGAGCCCCAGCACCCGCACCTGGTGACCCAGGTTCTTGAGCGAGTCGACCACGCAGAACTCGGTCTTCCAGGGAAGGGATAAGTACTCGTCCGTTTTGAGCTTGCCGATGCTCTCGGGAGGCTCGAGACCCTCGCGCACGAGGGCGAGTACGCGCAGCTTGCTCACATTTTCACCCGGGTCCGGTTTCTATACAGCGAGTCCATGCAGTGCTTGCACAAGACGATGGCGAAGTCGATCTTCACCCGACGGTCGGAGCCCTGGACGTACAGCTTCAGTTCCCGGCAGCGGCCGATGATTTCCTTGAGAATGAGCTTGACATGGTAGTCGCGTCCGCTCATCCAGGGAGTGACCAGCCGATTGATCTCCGGCGCGTTGCGATGAATGAAGGCCGAGGCCATCTCCCGCCGGCCGCGGCTCTGGGCAAACAGCCGGTACAGGTCGGCGTCGTAGGTGTCGGAGTACTCGACGGCGTAGCGGGGAACCTTGCGAGCATAGTGCTCGCGCAGCGTCTTCTTGAGCGTCCCGAGCGTGTCGACCCGCTCGCGGGTGCGCACTATGGGCTTTTCGTCCGAGATCTCGTACATCAGCGAGTTTACGTACTCGAGCTTCCGCAGGGCGGTGGGCCAGCCCTGGTAGGTCTTGCGCCACTGGGAGCGGGGCCGGAGCCAGACCGCGAAGGTCTCGGCGAAGTCCTCGTCGGGGTGGGACTGGGCGTACCAGTACTCCAGATGCTGAACGTGGCGCTTGCTGTAGGGGTTGGGTCGGTAGAAGCGCGGGTAGGAGTGCGAGGAGAGCCCGAAGAGTTTCTGCCAGCGGCGCCGGCGGTTGAGCTTGAAGGCATGGGTAATGGCGTGGCCGCACTCGTGGCGCAGAAACTTCAGGCACCAGTTCTCGGTGGACCCCTCGGCCTCGCCGATCATGTGCCGCTCCAGGCGAACCAGGCGGGGGTGGGCCAGGTAGAAGGGGATGCCGATCCCGGTGAGGCCCTCGGGGGTGAACCAGTCGTCCGAAAGCCAGAAGTAGGGGTGGAAATCGAGGTGGCGGTTGTCCAGATCGCGGTAGAGACGTTGGATGCGCTTCTCCAAGACGGTACCCCCGATTTCCAAGTTCAGATCGCGGAGGCGGACGTCCAGCAGCCGCTCCTTGAGCCACTTGGTCCAGGGTCGGGTCCGGTGGCGTTTTTTTCGCTTTCCGGGCATTCTTTATGTCACCGGAGCAGAGTGACTATTGCGATCCGCGGCATGACTTTCCTCCTGGTGCTCCCCAAAAAACCGAAAATTGCCGCTAGGTTATACCAGGAGAGCCCGGGCAGAGCAACACTGCTTGACTTTTGGCCACCGGCCGGTATCTTACGCCGCAAGCGAGAAACCACGGAGTTTCAGATGTCGACGACCCAGATGGTGATCCAGATCGCGGGGGGTCTGGCACTCTTTTTGTTCGGCATGAAAGTCATGAGCGAGGGGCTGCAGAAGGTGGCGGGTCAGCGCCTGCGCCAAACCCTCTCGATCATGACCGGCAACCGGTTCCGCGGGGTGGGGACCGGAGCGCTGATCACCAGCGCCATCCAGTCGTCTTCCGCCACCACGGTCATGCTGGTCAGCTTCGTCAGCGCGGGGCTTTTGAACCTCACCCAGGCGGTGGGGGTCATCATGGGGGCCAACATCGGCACCACGGTGACCGGCTGGCTGGTGGCCCTGCTGGGGTTCCGCATCAAGATCGCCACCATGGCGCTTCCGGCCATCGCCGTCGGCTTCTTCATCCGCTTTGTCGGATCGCGGCGGGCCACCGACTGGGGCGGTGTGATCATCGGGTTCGGTCTGCTGTTTTTGGGCCTGGACTTCATGAAAAACGCCGTGGGAGTCCTGAAAGAATCCCCGACCGTCCTGGAGTGGATGGCCAACTGTAGCGCGCACGGCTTCGGCGGACTGCTGGTGGCGCTCCTGGTGGGCAGCCTGGTGACCGTCATCGTGCAGTCGTCGTCCGCGACCATGGCCATTACCATGACCCTGGCCGCTCAGGGCATGATCGATCTGCCCACGGCCTGCGCCTTGATCCTGGGCGAGAATATCGGCACCACCATCACCGCCAACTTCGCCGCCATCGGTGCCTCGACTTCGGCCAAGCAAACCGCCCGCGCGCACTTCCTCTTCAACATGATTGGGGCGGTGTGGATGATCCTGCTGTTCAGGCCGTTTCTGCGGCTGGTGGACCTGATCGTGCCCGGAGAGGCCCTTGGGGGAGTCGTGGCCGCGGCGGCCGCGGCCGACCACATGGCCGCCTTCCACACCCTGTTCAATATAACCAACACGGTTCTGTTCCTGCCGCTGGCCGGCACTCTGGCCTGGCTGGCCCGACGCATGGTTCCCGAGTCGAAGGAGGAGGAGACCTTAAGGCTCAAGTACTTAGACACCAAGCTGGTGCCGACGGCGCCGCTGGCCATCCAGGCCGCCCGCAACGAACTCAAGCGCATGCTCGAGCAGGTGGAGTCCATGCTCGACAAGGTGCTTTTGCTCATCTCCTCGCCGGACAAGAAAATGGGCAAAACCGCCGAGGAGATTCTGAGCTCGGAGAACACCGTAGACATGCTGGAAAAGGAGCTGACCGAGTACCTGGTCAACGTCTCCCGCAACGAGATCTCCGGGGAGCAGAGCCGTGAGATCACCGGCATTATAAATGCCGTCAGCGACATCGAGCGCATGGGCGACCACTGCGAGAGCCTCTTGAAGCTGGCCCAGCGCAAGTACGACAACAAGCACGTCTTCTCCTGGCAGGCCATCAAGGAAATACTGGAGATCGGCGACAAGGTGAAGTCCTTCATCGAGCTGCTCAAGCCGCACATCATCGAGCCGGGCGAGAACTTAATGCCCAAGGCCAACCAGATCGAGAATCTCATCGACCAGATGCGTATGCGCATGCGCCAGACGCATGTCTCACGGCTGAATGAGGGCTCCTGCGACGTGGTCCCCGGCCTGATCTTCATTGACATGCTCACCTCCTTCGAAAAGATGGGCGACCACTCCTACAACATCGCCCAGATGCTCTCCGGCGAGCGCTAGCGGGGAACTTTCGGGCCCGGCGACCTGGTGATCACCGAGATCATGGCCAACCCCGAGGGCCGGGACGCGGGCAAGGAGTGGTTCGAGCTGTACGTTGGGGCCGACGTCGATTTGAACGGACTGGAGCTGGGTAAGACTCCCGGCATGGTCGATTTCGAGCTGATCTCCCGCGAGTGCCTGCGGGTCACCGCCGGTTCTTATGCTCTTTTGGCCAAGAGCGCCGATGCCGGCCAAAACGGCGGCATGCAGAACGTGGACTTCGTGATGGACTTCGGTTTGGTCAACTCCAGCTCTTCCATGTTCGTGGGCATGGACGGCGTCTCGCTAGACGCCATAACCTGGATCTCCTCGGGGATCGGCGTGGCCACCAGCCTGGATCCGGGCAGCCGCGATCCTGTGGCCAACGACGATCCGCAGAGTTGGTGCCCGGCCACCGCCGCCTATGGCGCCGGCGACCGGGGCACCCCCGGCGCAACCAATCCGGCCTGCCCCTGACGACAACCAGCGCGCCTTCCGGGTCAAGCCCCGCTACGAGATGTACACCTGGATCGACAAGCGCGCCTCCGGCCAGCAGTACGACCCCCACCCGGCCCACTGGCTGCGCCTCGAGCTGGAATACCGTTTCTGATCATCTCCACGAATGCCGCTTGACTATTTTCATGGCTGAATCGAAGTCGGCTTTTTCCACCCAGTGGATCTCGACGCCCCCGCGCTCCATCCGGCGGAACCAGCTCTCCTGCCTTTTGGCGAAACGCCCGATGGCGATGGAGAGATCCGAGAGCAGATCGTCGGTGGTGTCGATTTTCCCGCGCAGGAAGTCGGCCACGTAGCGGTACTCCAGCCCCAGCGCGTCCAGGCGGGACCGGGGAATCCCCTGCGCCCGCAGCCCCTCCACCTCTTCGATTAGCCCGGCCTGCAGGCGCTCCTTTAACCTGAGCGCGATCCGCTCGCGCAGCTCCCGACGCTCCCACCGGGTGCCCAGGACCAACGGATAAATGTCGGGGGCCTCGGGAGGCTCGTCCTGTTGAGTGTGCACGGCGATCTCTATGGCGCGGATCATGCGCTCGCGGGAGCCGAAGTCGGAGACGTTGTGCATGCACTCTTTTACCGAGACCAGCTTCTCCTTGAGCTCGGCGGCGGACAACCGGTCCAACTCGGCGCGCAGCCGCGTGTCTGCGGGAACCTGGACCATCTTGTAGGCTTTCAACACCGACTCGAGGTACAAACCGGTCCCGCCCACCATCACCGGCAGGATCTTCCGCGCCTGAAGTATGCGAAACACATCGTAGAAGCGCTGCTGGTAATCGAAGACGTTGAACTCGTCTTCGAGACCCACCACGTCGATCAGGTGGTAGGGGATGCGCCGGCCCGCGCGGGTGTACTCCGAAAGGTCCTTGCCCGCGCCGATGTCCAGGCCGCGGTATACCTGCCGCGAGTCCGCCGAGACGATCTCGCCGCCGAGTGCGCCGGCCAATCCGACGCCCAGACGGGTCTTTCCCGAGGCGTTGGGCCCCAGGACCACCAGCAAGTTCTTCGGTCGTTCACCCACGCCACCTATTGTAAACCATTTTAACGTTCAACATAAAAGGGGATGTGGGGATGAATTCCCCCATCTCCTAAAAAGTTTTTCCTTGCGCTACCACCGATGCAGTCTGATATGGTTCGTCCGAACCGGATAGAACAGGAGGACAGACCATGATGCACAAGTTTGGAATCCTTTTGAGCGTGGTGGCCGTCTTTGCCCTGGTGGCCGGGTGCAGCATGTACCGCAGCGAGCACGAGGAGATCCTCAAGGGACTCAAGGCCGAGCACGGAGACGCCATGGGCAAGCTCACCCAGGAGAAGGATGAGCTGGACGGTCAGAAGAAGCAGTGCGAGGAGAGCCTCAAGGGCAAGGTCGGCGAGCTGGACTCGGCCAACGCCACCCTGGCGGCCAAGACCATGCAGATCGACAAGCTGCTCACCGAAAAGGGTGCCCTGAACAAGGAGCGCCAGGAACTCTCCGCCGAGCAGCAGCAGCTGGCCCAGCAAATCCAGGAGCTCCAGCGCATGAAGGCCGCGGCCGACCGCCGCAGCGCCGACTATCGCCGGCTTTTGGAAAAGCTCAAGAAGATGATCGACGCGGGCACGCTCCAGGTGAAGGTAAGAAACGGCCGCATGCTGGTTCAGATGTCGTCGGACGTGGTGTTCCCCTCGGCCAGCATCCGCATCAAGACGGAGGCCAAGGAGGCCATCATGGAGCTGGCCCAGACCATCTCGACCTTCTCCGACCGCAAGTTCCAGATCGTGGGTCACTCGGATCCAACGCCCATCCACACAGCCCGCTTCCCCTCCAACTGGGAGCTGAGCTCCCAGCGGGCCATCGAGGTGGTGAAATTGATGGTCGAGGCCGGCGTCCCCCCCGAGATGATCTCCGCCGCCGGTAGTGCCGAGTTCGACCCCCTGACCATAAACGACACCCCCGAGGACCGCACCATCAACCGCCGGGTGGAAATCGTCTTCTTGCCCAAAATCGACGAGCTACCCGGCTTCGATCAAGTGCTCTCCAAGTGAAGCCCCCCGTGGCAAACCACGGGGCATCTTCAGGAAAACATGCGAAACTCGCCGTAGCCAAAAAGTCCTTATTTCACCGAATCGTAACCTTTCTGTAACCTTCCCGTCACCTTGGCTTCACATACTCCCTGTGCCTTTTCGACCGGGGAGTATTTCTTTTGAAGCAAGCCCTGAAGGTCCTCCAGTTCATCGCGGTACTGTATCTGTTCTTTCTGTGCATCGAGCTGATGGGCGGATCGTTCGAGCTCATCGGCAAGGATACCGCCAGGCAGCTGTTCACCGTCACGGAGAACCCCCTGGTGGGCCTGCTCATCGGCATCCTGGCCACCAGCATCATGCAGAGCTCGTCGACCACCACCTCCATCGTGGTGGGCATGGTGGCGGCGGGAACCCTGACCATCGGCCAGGCCGTGCCCATGGTCATGGGCGCCAACATCGGCACCACGGTCACCAACACGATAGTCTCTTTGGGCCACATGCGCCTGCGCCGTGAGTTCGAGCTAGCCTTCACCGGCGCCATCGTCCACGACTTCTTCAACCTCTGCGCGGTGATCGTGTTCCTGCCCTTGGAAGCTTTTTTTCACCCCGTCCAGAAGGCGGCCACCTTCGTCTCCGGCTGCCTGGTGGACGTGAAAGGGGCCACTTTCCACAGCCCGCTGAAGGCCATAGTGCAGCCGGTCGCCGAGGCGATCGCCTCGGTGGGGCAATACATAATCCCCAACAACCAGATACTCGGGGCGATCCTGATCGTCGCGGCCCTGGCCCTGCTGATCTTCGCGCTGACGCGCATGGTGAAGATCATGCGGGGCGCCGTGGCCAAGCACCTCGAGATCGTCGTGGATCGCTACCTGTTCACCAGCACCCTGCGCGCCCTGACGATCGGCATGCTGGTGACGGCCATCGTGCAGTCCAGCTCGGTCACCACCAGCCTGGTCGTCCCGCTCCTGGGAACGGGCATCGTGAAGATCGAGGCGGTCTTCCCCTACATGCTGGGGGCCAACATCGGCACCACCACCACCGCCATCCTGGCCTCATTGGTTACGGGCAATCCCGCCGCGGTGACCATCGCCCTGGCCCACTTGATCTTCAACCTGTTCGGTACGGCGCTGTTTTTACCCTTGCGCCGGGTACCCATATGGATGGCCAGGACCCTGGGAAGGGAGACGGCCAAACGACGCTGGATCGCACCTGTATATGTGGCGCTGGTCTTTTTCGCGACACCGAGTATATTGATCCTGGTTTTCTGATTTGGGAGTATCGAGATGCTGAAACAAATCCTGCGGGCCTACCGGACATACGGAGTAATGACGGAGGCCGAAAACAAAATCCACGAGATGTTCACAGTGGCCAAAGACATCTTCTCGGCAAGCTCCCTGGCCCTGCTCGATCAGCGCGACGTCGAGTTCGATCTCTACGCCCGGGACCGCGAGATCAACGAGCTGGTGGTGGACGTCCGCAAGAAGATCGTCGAGCACCTTTCCATCTCAATCAGCCACAACGTGGGTGGAGAGCTGATCTTCTTAAAGGTGATCAACGACATCGAGCGCGTCGGCGACTACTCCAAGAACCTGCTGGACCTCGCCAAGCTCCTGCCCGAGCCCCTCACCGACAGCCGCTACTACGAGAACCTCGCCAATCTGTTCCCCCGGGTGCAGGGCTTCTTCGACCGGGCGGAGCGGGCCCTGTTCGACGGATCGGAGGAAGACGCCCGGGCGGTGATCGAGGGCCACCTGGATCTAAACAAGGACTGCGAGGAGATCCTGGCCGCCTTGATGCAGGATCCCAGGCTCCACGCCCACGAGGCCATCGCCTACGCGCTGACCGCTCGGTACTTCAAGCGGATCTCCAGCCACCTGAAGAACGTGGCCTCCACCGTGGTGAACCCGTTCTCCCACATCGGCTACATGCATCCGGACGAACCGGTGATCGGCGAAAAGGATTGAGGCTTGCCGGAACTGATACTCATAGTCGAGGACGAGCGGGACCTGATAAAGACTCTCGAGTACAACCTGCAGCGGGAGGGCTACCAGACCCGCAGTGCTCCAGACGGCCGCAAGGGGCTGGAGCTGGCCGCGCTTGAGCCGGTCCCCGACTTGATCCTGCTCGACCTCATGCTTCCGGACATCTCCGGCATCGAAGTGTGCCGCCGGCTGAAGGCGACCGACCCGACCAAGGGCGTTTTGGTCCTGATGCTGACCGCCAAGGGGGAGGAGATCGACCGAGTGGTGGGATTCGAGGTGGGCGCCGACGACTACGTGGTGAAGCCCTTCAGCGTCCGCGAGCTGCTGCTGCGGATCAAGGCGATACTCCGCCGCGCACAAAGTCGGATCGTAGCCATGTCGTTCTGT
>JAUXGL010000008.1 GCA_030622135.1 Deltaproteobacteria bacterium | reverse complement strand
GCCCGAGGAGAGCCGGCACTGCGCCCTGCTCGCCTCCAACACCCTCCGCGCCGCCGTCGCCGACTACCTCAAAATGGCGAAAGAACCCTGGAAGAAACTCTACCGATCCGCACACCTCGGGGATGGTTGAGACGAGGAAGCCTATCTCTCGGTCAGCGGCTGGAACCTCTCTTTAGCCGAGAGCTGCGAAAAAATATCCCAGACCATCGGTAAGAAGCTGGACGGCGTCTACGCCTTAGTCCAGTACCCCTGCCACACCCTGTTCCCCCACGAACCGGTAGGCTTCGATTACAACCAGCTCCTAGCCCTGTGCATGGGCTTCGACCCCCAGCAGGTAGCCAGCATTTGCTCCGTCCCCCGCGACAAAATCACCGCCAAGTTCTAAGGGTGCCCGGGATCCGTACACCGTGTACGGATTCCGGACTGGCCAACCCCCAAAGACGTAAAGGTCGAGTTTTTTCGTCGAAATGGTCGAAAAGGACCTATGATGGGTGTTTGCCTGTAAATATTCTGCGGATTTATACGGAGGCTTCATGTACGAGACGAAATTCAAGGTGCGCTCCACCCAGGTGGACTCCTTCGGGCACCTTAACAACGCGGCCTATCTGGAGATATTCGAGTGGGCTCGGTGGGAGTGGGCCGAAGACGGTGGGGACGATCCGGTGAAGCGGGCCCAGGAGCAAGGGATCGGGCCGGCGATTTTGCACATCGATTTGAGCTTTCAAAAGGAGATCCGCTTGCACGAAGAGATCACCGTGCGCACCTGGTTCCACTCCATGGAGAGGATCCGGGCCCAGGTCGCCCAGGAGATGATCAAGGCCGACTTGGAGGTTGCCTCCAAGGTGTTGATTACCTTTGTCATGTTCAACTTGAAAACCCGCAAGGTGACTTCCATCCCTGACGTGGTGCGCGCCATGTACGCTGCGGACGAGGAGTATCGCAATCAGCTGGGCTGAGAGCCGGTGTAAAAACGATCCCACCCTCGGTAAACCACTCCCGAGCGGCCGATTCGTACGCGGCCTCTGAGTTCAGTCTTTCTCTTCCGATATCAGCGTTACCAGCGTGGCGCCCCAGGAGCCGGATCCCAGTTCCCCCGGCTGGAAGTCGGATACATATGGGAGTTTCTTCAGAACGGAGTGGACCTTCTTTCGCAGTTGTCCGGTGCCCTTACCGTGGACGATGCGCACCGAGAGGATTCCCCGCCGCCGGCATTCCTGCAGGTAGTCGGGTACCAGCTCCTTCACTTCGCGGGGGTGGAAGGTGTGTAGGTCCAGGGTTCCATCGATGGGGATCTCGACCGGGCCGGGCTCGTTCATTCGGGCAGCATACAAAAAAAACCTTGCCATTGCACCCTTGGGTTTCATATGTGGAGAATACCGGGAGGGTGGCATGGCGGATGTAAGACCATTTCGGGGCCTGCGGCCCAGGCCGGAGCTGGTTTCCAGGGTGGCCAGTCCCCCCTACGACGTCGTCACCACCGAAGAGGCCCGGGCGCTGGCCCGGGGCAATCCGCACAGCTTCCTCAAGGTGATTCGGTCGGAGATCGACATGGATCCCGGTGCGGATCCCCACGGTGATTTGGTCTACCGGCGCGCCCGAGAAAACTTGAACCAGATGATCGAAGCCGGCGTGCTGGCCCGCGATGAGACCGAGTGTTTCTACGTGTACCGCTTGACCGTGGGCGAGCACGTTCAGCACGGCCTGGTGATCGGCGCCAGCCTGGACGAGTATCAAGATGGCCGAATCAAGCGGCACGAGCATACCCGGCCGGACAAGGAGGACGACCGGACCCGGCACGTGATGGCCCTGAAGGCCAACACCGGGCCGGTGCTCTTGACCTACCGCGCCCGTGAGGAGATCGAGGATCTGGTCCGGGGGATCTGCACGGCCGCCGAACCGGCGTGCGACTTCGAAGCCGAAGACTCAGTGGAGCACGCGCTGTGGGTGGTGTCGGCGCCCGGCGATATCGAACGCCTTTACTCGGCCTTTTTGGCGGTCGAGTCCCTGTACATAGCCGATGGCCACCACCGGGCCGCTTCTGCCGGCCGGGTCCGGCAGGCTTTGCAGGCGGGCAATCCCCAGCATACCGGGTCGGAGCCGTACAATTGTTTCCTGGCGGTGGCCTTTCCCCACGACGAGATGCGTATCCTGGGCTATCACCGGATGGTGAAGGACCTGGGGGAGTTGGAGCCGGAGAGCTTCATGCTGCGGGTCATCGAGGACTTCCGGGTCGAGCCCACCGACGTGCCCGAGCCCGGCGGCCCGGGCCGGTTCGGGATGCTGCTCGACGGCAACTGGTACCGGATCGAGGCGCGGGAAGAAAGTCCGCTCCCCGGGCTGGATGCTTCCAGCCTGCAGGAGAAGCTCCTGGGCCCGGTGCTGGGCATAGCCGATCCGCGCACGCACGCGCGCATTGATTTCGTCGGAGGCGGGCGGGGGATCGCCGAGTTGGAAAGAAGGTGCCGGGACGATATGCGCCTGGCATTTGCGCTGCATCCTTTAGGTGTGGAGCAGCTGATGGCCGTGGCCGACTCGGGTGAGACTCTGCCGCCCAAGTCGACCTGGTTCGAACCCAAGCTGCGTTCCGGGATGGTGGTCATGAGCATCGAATAAGGAGGAGAGCATGAGTCGGATCTACAACTTCAATCCGGGGCCGGCGACGCTGCCGCTGCCGGTGCTTGAAAGAGCCGGCCGGGAGCTTACCGACTATCGGCAGAAGGGCATGTCCATCTTGGAGATGAGCCACCGCAGTCCCGAGTACAGCCAGGTTCATAAGGAGGCCATGGAGCTGTTTAAAAAACTGCAGGGAGTGCCTAAGAATTTCAAGCTGCTCTTCCTCGGTGGCGGGACCACCCTGCAGTTTTCCATGGTTCCGCTGAATCTGTTGCATGGGGGCAAGAGCTGCGACTACGTCCTTTCCGGCGCCTGGGCCAAGAAGGCCTACGCCGATGCCCGGAAGGTTGGGAAGGTAAACGTGGTCTTCGACGGGGAGGCCGACAACTATGCCTCCCTTCCCGAGCCCGACGAGTTGCGGCCGGATCCACGGGCTGCCTATCTGCACATGACTTCCAACGAAACCATCGGGGGCATCCAGTGGCGCGACTGGCCCGAGACCGGCGGGGTGCCCATCGTCTGCGACATGTCCTCGGACATCCTCAGCCGCCGACTGCCGGTCGACAAGTTCGGGATCATCTACGCCGGAGCCCAGAAGAACCTGGGCCCCTCCGGGGTGACCGTAGTCGCCATCCGCGACGACATTCTGGATCGGTGCGCGGAAGATCTCACCGCCTATCTGAGCTATCGCACCCACGCCAAGAAGGACTCGCTCTACAACACCCCGCCGGTGTTCGCCGTTTACCTGATGAAGCTCACCCTGGAGTGGGTCGAGGAGAACGGCGGGATCCAGGCCGCCGAGAGGTGGGCCCGGGAGCGCTCGGCACTTGTGTACGACGCCATCGACGAGTCTGACGGGTTCTACAAGAGCCCGGTGCTCGAAAAGAACCGCTCGAAGATGAATGTGGTTTTCCGCCTTGGCTCGGAGGAGCTGGAGGCACGATTCATCCAGGCGGCGGCCGACCAGGGGATGGGTGGGCTGAAGGGCCACCGCAGCGTGGGCGGATGCCGGGCCTCCATGTACAACGCCATGCCCATAGAAGGCGCCCGGGCGCTTTCCGATTTCATGCGGGCCTTCGCCAAGAAGAACGGGTAGACCTCGTTCCCGCTCATGCACCCGTTCGCGTTCCCGAAGAACCTGCCGGGAACGGGCACGCGAGTGCGAATGAGTTAATATCTGAAGGTACTCGCCAGGAAGAAATAGGCGTACGACTGGGTCAGGTCCACCTTGATGAACTGCTGGGCGTCCAGGGCCAGTTGGTCGGGGTTGTTGACCGGGATCACGTCCGAGCCGGAGCCCTGGGCGTAGGTCATACCGATGCGGGTGATGGTGTGCTCGGAGAAGATCCCCACAGCCAGGGTGCCGCCCAGCATGTGCACCCGGGCCGGGGCGGGCCTGGTGGGATCGCCGATGGTCTTGGCCGAGGAGAAGTTGGAGAAGACCCCCACGCCCAGTGTGAAGCGCTTGAGAAATTGGACCTCGGCCCCCAGGTTGCCGTTGATGACCGGGTTGCGGTTTACCTCGGGCGCGATCAGCAACGCGTTGCGGGCTTGCGGATTATCCACCTCCACCAGGGTGTATGCGGTGGGCATGTGCACGCTCACGTCGGCGGACAGGATCAGGATCTTGGGGATTACGTAGGCGATGCCCGCCCGGCCCTCGCCCCAGATCTGACTCTGGGATTTGACTTCGATCTCCTCCGGGGTGGGGAGGAAACCGCTCTGCCCGGCTCCGTCCGACTGGGAACGGGCGAAGCGCATGTTGCCCGAGGAATAGATCGTGACGGAGGGGCTGCGCACCATGGCGCCGAAGAAGAGGCGCTCGGAAAGCTTGAGCTTCAGGCCCACGGCCAAGAGCAGGCTGTCGTTGGAGAAGTTCAGATCCATCATGGCGCTGCGGTAGCGCAGGTACTCGGTGCCGTCGAAACCCGTGGCCACGAACGAGGAGGCCGCGTCCTGCACCGAGCGGTGGATCAATACCACCGCCGCGCCGACGCTCAGTCGTTGGTGCAGGCGCATGGCGCCGCCGATCGAGACCCACAGCGTCTGGTCCTCGAACGCGCGGTGGTATCCGTGGCGGTAGGTCCCGATGACCGGGTCCTGCGAGGTGCCCTCCTCCGAGGAGGAGAACTTGCGGTAGCTTGGGACTATGAAGCTCACCCCGAAGGCGAAGGGTCTTTTTCCATGCATGTCGGTCCGGCCCAGGGCCTGGACGAACCCGGCCGAGGACGGCACTACCGAGAGCTTGGAAATGGGATCCTCTGGGAGGATGGTTTCCTTTTTTCCCACGCTGGCGTCCTGGATGCCGTACAGGTTGGCCGACAGGCTCAACGAGGTGCTGTGCACGTCCACGATGCCCGCGGGGTTGTACCACAGCCCCGACGGATCCGCCGCGATGGCCGTGTAGGCGCCCCCCAGTCCCACCGCCTGATCCCCCACGATGAAGTCCTGGTAATGAACGTCATCGGCAAAGGCCGCGGCCGGCAGAAGAAACACCAGCAGCCCTACCCAAAGTCGCCATGATTTCATATCGTATCTCCCAGAGTCGCCATCACAACCGCAGGGCGGCCGAGATCGCCATCGCCAATCCGATCGCCGTAACAACCCCGGCACTCAAGACCGGCAGGATCTCCAGCCACTTCTTGCCTTTCTTGTCGGACGACCACCGCGCCACCAGAGCCCGTCCGGTTACCACCAGCATTCCCAAGACGATCAACGTCGCCGCCATCCCCAGGCTGAACGCCGCAATCAAAAAAAGCCCCATGAGGATCCTGCCCACGTAGATCGCGAACAACAGTACCACCGTTGCCGAAAGACAAGGCACCATTCCCCCGGTCACCCCCAACCCAACCAGCTCCGTCCACTTCACCTCGTGGACGTGGACGTGGTCGTGGACGGCTTTTTTCCGCAGCCTGCTTATGGTCATCCACACCCCCATCCCCACCACCAACCCCCCCGCCGCCAGCCGGATCCACGGCCCCACCCTCTCGGGCACCACCTCCTGCGTTGCCCAGAGCGCCACCAGCCCCAATATCACCACGGAAAGCACGTGGGTAACCGTGACGATCAATCCCAGAAGCACCGCGTGGCGCAGCTTCCCCTGGCTGCCCACCAGGTAGGCCGCCACCAGCGTCTTGCCGTGACCCGGAGCGAGCGCGTGCATCGCGCCCAGCAAGAAAGAGAATCCGATGATGGCCAGCAGTTCCCAGAACCCCAGCCGCTGATCGGCCAACGCTCTTTTCAGCGGTTCGGCGTCGTCCTCCAGGGCGGTGATGTTCGGATGGTCTTCTCCAGAGCCTTCGTTGGCCAACTCGAAGCGGACCGAAACCGGTCCGGGCGCCGCCCCGCTTTCCCAGAACATCCGGGACGTGCTGTTGCGGTCCCGGGGAAGCCTAGATACGGAAACCAGCCGCATCCCCGGTTCCGGTCGGACGAAAACCTCGGTCTGTTCGATGGCGGGCAGCCGGGACCGATCGTGGTAGAGAAGCCGGTGCCGGCCGGGGGAGCAGCCGACCCGCCAGCGGAACCGGAAGCGCATCGGCCCGTACATGACCTTCTTCGAGAGCATCTCGATCTTCGCGGTCCCCGGATCCACTTCGATCGCCCGGCCGTCCAGCTCTATGGTGAGGCCGTCGGCGAGCAACTCGTGCATCCAGACGCCCAGCGGTACAATCTCCCGCGCGGTCAGCACTCCGTCGCGGTCGTCGTCCGCGCGAAGCTTGAGCCGCTGGGCGGGAATGTCGCCCACGGTGACGGTGTATGCAAGGCACACGCTGTCGTAATCGAAGGAGATCTCGGTGAAGCGGTTGGTGGAGAAGGGACGGTATTGGGCGTGCGGCCACGCCGCCGCGGGCGCCAGCGCCAAGACCACCAAGAGCAGGGGACAGAGCTTACTCCCGGTTCGCATGATGCCCGTTGTAACAAGGGGTTAGGCGCAGATCAACCGGATCCGGTCTTGCATTGGGTTTCGTGGCGTGGTACCAGGCATTGGGGTGTATGGTTTCATTTTAATAAGTCAGAGGATGGTCCCATGCCGGAACTGATTCGATTTGGCGTTTCCATCGAGCGAAAGTTGTTGCAACGTTTCGATAAATGGATTGGCCGGCACGACTGGGCCAACCGTTCCGAGGCCATCCGGGATCTCATCCGCGATCGGTTGGTGGAGGAGAGCTGGATGAAGGAGAAGGGCGAGGTCGTGGCCACCCTGACCTATGTCTACGACCACCACGTGACCGACTTGCAGGGGCGGCTGACCCGACTCCAGCACGATCGCGAGGGGGTGGTGCTCTCCACCATGCACGTCCACCTGGGCCATCACGATTGCCTGGAAGTGCTGGTGCTGAAAGGGCCGCCGCGTAAAATACAGAAGCTTTCCGACCATATCCTGGGATCCCGTGGGGTGAAGCACGGGGGCCTGGTTCGTTCGATCCCCAAAAGCGGCGTGTGAGCGGAGCGCATGCAACCAGAATCTCCCAGCAAATTTCCGGTCGATCCCAATCTCCCGCGTAAAAGGGGACACTTACAAGAAGACCATGAGTAAATTAACTCACCAGTATAGTGGCACCGCGTATATTGAGTTGCCCTGGGAAGTCAATATGTTATATTGAAACGTAGGGGCATCAATGGGAGATTGGGGTGCAATCGGTTTGGCTGACAGTGCTGATGATTATCGCTTCCGGTTCGGATACCGGCTCTTTGTTGATCCGGGGCGAGGAGCACCTGAAGCAGGAGCGGTTTCAGCAGGCACTCAACGATTTCTCCGAGATCCTCAAGACCGCACCCAAAGACGTGCCGGCCAATCTGGGCCGTGCCCGGGCCCTTTTGGGCCTGGGGGACGGTCCCAAGGCGGTTGGCCCGGCCCGGATGGTTTGCGAGTTGGAGCCTGAGAACCTGCGGGCCTGGATGGTGCTGGGCGATGCCTACGCGCACGGGTTGACCCAGGACTTCCTCCGGGCCGCGGAGGCGTACCGCCAAGTGCTCGACCTGGATCCCAAGAACCGGGACGCCGGGCTGCGGCTGGCGCGGGCGCTTAGCTACAGGAAAGAAGTGGAGCAGGCCATCGGCGTGCTTCAAGGCGCGCAAAAACATCATCCCGAGGACGTCTTGGTGCTGGTGAAGCTGGCCGAATCCTATTACGCCGTACGCAAGCTCGATCGCGCGGAGGAAGTCCTGGCCCACGCTCTCCGGTTGGCGCCGGATCACCCGGTGGCTCTGCGCGTGCAGGACCAAGTCCGCTCCCGGCGGGCCTACAATTTCTGGGTGCCCATCATTGCCATCATCGTCTTTCCGTTGGTTTACCTGCTGGTGCGATTCATGCGCAAGGGCCGGGTGCCCCAGGTGCCGGAGTCGTAGGCGGAGGATCTGGGTGGTCAATCGGTTTTACAATATCGGTTGGTTGACGTTCTTGCTGCTCCTTTTGCCTACGGGTGCCTACGCCGAGCTGCCCGGCGTTTCCCAGCCGTCGAAGTTTGAGGGCGACTCCAAGTGCGACGGCCACGAGCTCAAGGCCGACGAGATCAAGCAGAAGTTGAGGCGCTGGCCCGGCCTGAGGTTCTTCAACCGTTGGCGTCTTAAAGAGGTGACGCTGGACAAGTGCGTGGAAGCGGGGGCCGTGCACGCGAACCTCTCCCTGGCTCCGCCGGAAAGTTGGTCACACCACCGGGTGCCTTATCGGCTGCGGATACGCTTGCGCTTGGACCTGACCTCGGGTTCCCCCCTTCAGGTGTCCGGGTCGGAGCACCAGCAACTGGCCGGCGGGGTACGCCGGCTGGTGCTGCGTGCCGAGGAGCACGAGGATGTTCGTCGCTTCATCGAGCGGTTCCCCCCAGAAAACGCGGAGGTGGTTTCGGCCAACGGGCCGGGCCGGTTGCGGGTGACCTACCGTTCCGCCCCGGTCCAGGAAGCCGGGCAACCGGTGGAGCTTTCGTTCTCGGAGGCGGCGGAGGAGGGAGTGGTCGCCTACCGGTTGCCGCGGATGGACAGCCTGCCCGTGCGGCGGGAGTTGCTCCATTTCGCGGAGGTTCTCTCCCAGCGCTATCCCCGTTGCCGGCCCAACTGGGTCGTGGCTCGCTGGCGCGAGGGGAAACCCGAGGTGGAGAGTTCCTCCCGGTGGAAAATTCAAATGGATCTCGAGGGTGCCGGCTGTCCGAAGTTCCTGCGCGCGGAAGTCACCCCGGAATGGGCGGTGACGAACCTGGACGTGGGAATGCCCGACCCGCCAAAAAAACAGGCTCCGTGAACGATCCGTTGAAATCACAGCGCGGCTCTGCCGTAACCAAAAAGACCCGCGCAGGGCTCGCAGGACCAAATGTACCCGGCGAAGATCTTAGCAACGTACCAGAAGGTGACGAACTAAGAGCCTACCAGGAACTGGTCGAGAAGGTTGACGCCTTCTTCCGACGCGTCGCCGGGCGGTATGCCGAAGAGATGCGGTGCGCCCCGGGATGTGACGACTGCTGCCGGCGGAGCCTGACCTTATATCCCTTTGAAGTGGAGAGGATGCTGACGGCCGTGGAGGGGCTTGACCGTGCCGAGTTGGAAGGCGTCATCCACCGGGCTCGCCAGGCGGGAAGAAACCCGGAGGCGGTTTGTCCGTTGCTTGAGAATGGTTTTTGTCTGATCTACGCGGCCCGGCCGGTCATCTGCCGTACGCACGGTTTGCCTCTGCTGATCCCTGGGGAAGATTCGCTGAGTATGTGCGTATACAACCTGAAGGGACTGGAGCATCTGGACGGTGACTGCGTCCTGGATCTAAAACCGGTCAACCAGATCCTGGCGACGGTCAGCCATTTGTTGGCTTCCAGCCAGAGGATGAGCCCCGAACGGGTGCAGGTGAGCTCAGCGATCCTGGAACGCTTCGGCTCGGGAGGGGTGGAGTGAAGCTCTCCGTGGCAAGCCGCAGGGCCTCCTTTCGAAGGCGAGTGAGGATCTGCATTTTCGCAGTGATCGTTTTCCTCTTGATCGCCTGCCGGCAGGGCCCGGGGAGGGAGAGCCAAACGGATGTGAAGAAACCCGCGATGAAGAACGGTGGTGGAGCGGTGGTGTACAGCTACGTGGATGATCGCGGCAGGATTGGCATGGCCACGGCTCTCGACGACATTCCCGAGGAGTTCCGCGACCGGGTAGTGCTGACCGACACTTCTCGCCCGCGAAACCAGCGCCTAAGGACCGACCGGGTTCTGGTGGTCGATCTGCGTGAGGAAGGCGAAAAGGGACCGGTTAACTATACGGTTGTGGATCTGGATGCCTTGAAAAAGCGTGCGCCGGTTTCGCTGGTTCGGCAACCCAGGGATCCCGGCGAATTGGGTGAGTGGGTGGTTGACCGCGTGGCCGGCCGGGTCAGGTCTCTTCTGGGGATTCGGGCGCCGGCGTCCTCGGTCCGGGTGGTGCTCTACACCGCCCCCTGGTGCGGTTTCTGCAAGCAGGCGGCCGCGCACCTGCGTTCTCGGAGAATTTCTTTCGAGGAGCGGGACATAGACTCCGATCGTTCGGCCGCGGTGGATCTTTCTAGAAAGCTTCGCCAGGCGGGACTTTCCGGCGGCGGCATTCCGGTACTGGACATCGCCGGAACCATCGTCATAGGGTTTAGGCTGGACCGGATCGATAGGCTGCTTGATAATCTGTAGAATCGGGTGGTAAACCTCGGACTTGCCATGGCCGTCGTACCCACTGCCTGCACCTATGATTGCCCGGACGCCTGCGCGCTCCTGGTGGAAACCGGGGAGGGGCGAATCACCGTCCGCGGCGATCCCGGGCATCCCATCACCCGCGGTTTCGTATGCTCGCGGGTGCGCCGGCATGCCCGGAGGCTTTCCGATCCCGGGCGGATCGCCGCGCCGCGTCGCAGGTGCAAATCCGGTTGGCAGGAGATGGCTTGGGATGACGCGCTGGATCTCGCGGCGGAAAAGCTGAAAAAAACCATCGAGAAGTACGGTCCGGCCGCGGTGGTGCCGGTCACCACGGGCGGCTCACTGGGGATCAAAAAGGAACTGGTGGGCCACTTCTTCCGCTCCCTGGGTCCGGTCACCACCCTGCAGGGCGGCGTCTGCGATGAGGCGGGCCGGCGGGCCCAGGTACTGGATTTCGGCGAGCGCGCTTGTCACGACTACACCGACCTGGAAAACAGCCAAGCCGTCGTGCTGTGGGGGAAGAACCCGGTCGAGACCAGCGTTCATCTGGTGCCCTTCCTGCAGGAGGCCCGGGCCCGCGGTGTCCCCGTCGTTCTCATCGAGGTGATGAAGACTCCGACCGGGGCCTTTGCCGATCGGGTGATTCGGCTGGCTCCTTCCGCGGACGGGATCCTGGCCCTTTCGGTGCTGCGATGGCTCCACGACCACCAGAAGCTGGATCAAAGCGCGGTAGGCCGGTGTGAGAACTTTTCCGATTTCGAACGCCTGCTTTTGTCGGAGGGGATGGAGGTCGAGGCTCTGGCCCGGCGCGCGGACGTGGCGGTCTCGGATGTAGAGTACCTGGCCGGGCTGTACGCCGACAGCTGGCCCGTGGCCACCTGGGTGGGCTTGGGAATGCAGAGAAGGCTTTCCGGAGGCCGCAACCTACGCTGCATCGATGCCCTGGGTGTGCTCTCGGGGAACCTGGGCGTACCCGGAGGCGGGGTAAACTTCGGCCCCGGCCGCCGCCGGGGTCTGGACCGTTCGATCCTGGCCCCGGTCACCGGCCGCCGCATCACCGCGCCCACATTCGGCCGGGACTTGCCTGCGCTAAAGGACCCGCCGGCGCGCTTTGTATACGTCCATGGCGCCAATCCGGTCTGCCAGTTCGCCGATTCCAGGAGCGTGGCCGCGGCGCTGGAAAGCGTTGATTTCACCGTGGTCGCCGACGCCTTCTTTACCGACACGGCCGCATGCGCCGATCTCATTCTTCCGGTTACGCTGATGTTCGAAGAGGACGTGGACGTGGTCGGCTCCTTCGGGCACCACCACGTTGCCCGGGTCGGGAAGGTCGTCGAGCCTCCGCCCGGCGCGCGGGAAGACGTCTGGATTGCATTGCAGTTGAGCCGCAGGCTCGGCCGAGCCGAGGATCCGCTGCTGATGGATCCCGGGGCTGCCGTGGAGAAGATGTGTCGTCGTTGGTTCGAGGGGTCCTCCGACCGGTACGTCCGAAATCCCGTTCAGGATCCGGTCCCGTTCGCGGAGATATTCCCGACCCCGTCGGGAAAGATGAGCCTGGTTACCGAGCTGCCGGACACCGTGCCCTCCCTGGATGGGTACCCCCTGATATTCATGACTCCCAAGACTCGCAGGTATCAGCAGTCCCAGTTATTGCCCGGGGAGCAGGAGGGGCCGCCGCGCTGCCGGGTGCATCCCGCCGCGCCGGGTGCGTCGGGAATCTTAGACCGGGCGCGGGCGCGGGTGGTGAGCCCGGTGGGAAGCCTGGATGTGTTGGTGCAACTCGACTCCGAATTGCGCCGGGATGTTTGCGTGGTGATCTCGGGAGGGTGGCTGCAATTCGGGCGGAGCGTAAACGCCCTGGTGGCGGCGCAATCCACCGACGTAGGGGATTGCACCGCTTTCTACGACCAACGAGTGCGGATCGAGCCATGGGCAAGCTAGCATTTGCCACCCACCCCATCCCGCTTTATCTTGTATCTGGGGAACATATCCCCGAAAGGCGCCCGAACTCGTGTCCAACAAACTCACCCGACGAGAATTCGTGGAAAAATCCGCCAAGACCGTTGCCGCCGGCGTCTGGTTGACCTCCGGCACCGCCCTGGCCGGAAAGATTCCATTTTTTACCGGCAGTCGGGGCAGTTGTCGAAGCGGGCGCGGTCGAGGTTGACCCGCTTGGCGAACTCGTTTAGCTGGAAGGTGGGGGCGAAGGGGCGGTTGCACTTCTTGCAGATCTGCATGGGGAGATCGCGGTGCCAGCGGAGGATGCTTCTTATGTTGTTCTCCTCCTTCATTCCTATGCAGTCGGTGGGGCATACGTGGACGCAGGCGCCGCAGCCGATGCAGGCCTCGGCGGTCTCGTCGTAGGGGGATTCCATGCGCTTGGAGGTGCCGCGGCCGGCGAAGCTGATGGCATCGGCCTCGACCACCTCCTTGCAGACCCGGTTACACAGGCCGCAGAGGATGCATTCGTTCTTTTCGTCCTCGGGAACGAAGGGTGTTTCGGTCACTCCGTACTCGGCGGCGAGCTCGCGGAGTTTTTTCGCCGCCGGGGCGACGGCCAGGAGTAGCTGGAAGACCATCTTGCGGTGCCGGACCACCTTCTCGGTGTCTAAAAACACCTCGATGCCTTCCAGCACCGGGTAGTTGCAGCTGGTGGTGAGCTTGCGGCGCTTGCCCTTCTGGACTTCCACCAGGCACAGGCGGCAGGCACCGTAGGGGGACACCGCCTCGTGGTAGCAGAGCGAGGGCACCTCGTAGCCGTAGCGGCGAATGGCACCCAGCAGGCTCTCTTCCTGGGTGCCCGTGTAGGTGCGGCCCTGGATCTTGAACTTGACGGTCACGGTGGTCTCCTTACTCGACCCGGATGGCGTTGAACTTGCAAACGTCGTTGCACACGCCGCACTGGATGCACTTACCCTGGTCGATGCTGTGGACCTTCTTTTTCTCGCCGGAGATGGCCTGCGACGGGCACTTCTTCTTACACAGCAGGCAACCGGTGCAGTTCTCCTCGATCACCGTGAAAGTGATCAGCGCCTTGCAGACCTTGGCCCGGCACTTCTTTTCCTTCACGTGCTCTTCATATTCCTCGCGGAAGTACTTCAGGGTCGAGAGCAGGGGGTTGGGGGCCGTGTTTCCCAGGGCGCATAGCGAGGCCTCGGCCACCGTCTGGCTCAGATCGGAAAGGAGCTGAATGTCCTCTTCCCGGCCCTCGCCCGCGCAGATGCGTTTGACGATGATGCCCAGCTGCCGCAGGCCCTCGCGGCAGGTTACGCACTTGCCGCAGGACTCGTCCGCCAAGAAGTTGATGAAGTAGCGGGCCAAGTCGACCATGCAAGTGGACTCGTCCATGACGATCATCCCGCCCGAGCCCATCATGGATCCGACCTCGGTGAGCTTGTCGAAGTCCACCGGCAGATCCAACAGGGACTCCGGCAAACAGCCGCCCGAGGGTCCGCCGGTCTGGACCGCCTTGAACTTCTTCCCTCCGGGGATGCCGCCGCCGATGTCGTAGATGATGTGGCGGAGCGTGGCTCCCATGGGCACCTCCACCAGGCCGGTGTTGTTTACCTTGCCCACCAGGGCGAAGATCTTGGTGCCTTTGCTCCCGCCCCATGGATTATCACTTACGTCGCCGGTGCCGATTGACGTGTACCACTCCACCCCGCGTTCGATGATCAAAGGCACGTTCGCCCAGGTCTCGACGTTATTGAGGTTGGTGGGCTTGTCGTACAAGCCCGATTCAACCGTGTGGATGTGCTTGGCCCGCGGCTCGCCCACGAAGCCCTCGATGGAGGTCATCAGGGCGGTGGACTCGCCGCAGACGAAAGCGCCGCCGCCGCGGTTGATGGTGATGTCGAAGCCCAGGCCGGATCCCAGGATGTTCTTGCCCAAAAAACCCATATCGCGTGCCTGCTGCAGGGCGATGCCCAGGCGCTCGACCGCCAGGGGGTACTCGTGGCGGATGTAGACGTAGCCCTCGGGCCGGCCGGGATGGGCGATGGCCCAGGCGCCGATGATCATCCCCTCGATTACCGAGTGGGGATTGCCCTCCATCAGCGAGCGGTCCATGAACGCGCCCGGATCGCCCTCGTCGGCGTTGCAGATGATGTAGCGGATGCCGTCCTGGCTCGGGGCCGCCCGGCAGCTCTCCCACTTGACTCCGGCGGGGAAGCCGCCGCCGCCGCGCCCGCGCAGGCCGCTCTTCTTGATCGTGGTGCAGACTTCCTCGGGCTTCATCTCGTTGAGCACCCGGGCCAGCGGCCGGTAGCCGCCGACCGCGATGTAGTCATCGATGCTGGTGGGATCGATCAGGCCGTTGTGGGCCAGGAGCACCCGCATTTGGTTCTTGTAGAAGGGGACCTCGTCCTCTTTCTGGTAGGTCTGACCCTGGGCGTCCTGGTACAGCAACCGTTCGATGATGACGCCCTTGGCGATGGTCTCGTCGAGTATTTCCGAAACGTCATCGGGCTTGACCCGCTGGTAGAGCAGGCCCTCGGGATGAAAGACCACCAGGGGGCCGCGTTCGCAGAACCCGTGGCAGCCGGTGAGACGGAGCTGGATCTGGTCCTGGAGTTTGCGTTCCGAAAGCGCTTGCTCGAACGCCGCGGCCAGCTTCATGGCGCCGAAGGCACAACAGCCCGTCCCCGCGCAGACGGAGATGGTCTTTCTTTGCGAATCGCCCTTGGCCTGAACCTTCTTGCGGTAGGCCTCCAGATCGGCGGCGGTTTGTACTCGCGCGGTCATGGCTTCATTCCTTCTTTTTCAGCGGACGAAACACGCGATCCAGCTTCGCCGGGTTCATGTTGCCGTGGTATTCGCCGTCGAGGATCACCAGGGGTCCCAGGGCGCAGGCGCCCACGCAATTGACCGTCTCCAGAGTCAGTTGCATATCCGGGGTGGTCTGGCCGGCCGGGACGTCGAACTCCCGCTCGATGTGCTCCACCAGTCGGGGGGCTCCCCGCACGTGGCAGGCGGTGCCCATGCACACGGTGCAGATGTGCTTTCCGCGGGGCTCGAGCGAGAAAGAAGAGAAGAAGGTGGACAAGGCATAGATCCGGGCCAGGGGAACGCCGAGTTCCCCGGCCACCTGCCGGATGGTGTCCTTGGGCAGGTAGTTCTCTTCGTCCTGGATGTCCTGGAGGATGGCCAGGAGCGCGGACGGCTCCCGCCGGTACTTGTCCAGAATGGTGTTCAGCTTTTTGGCGTCCATGGTGGTTTCCTAAAAAATCAGTCCTTCACGGCGTTCGAGTTTCTGGTACTCTTCAAAAAGGCGCTTCTCGATCTCCGCGATGGTCGCGTCGTCCAGGTGGCGGAAGCGGCCCTGGGGCTTGGTGTAGTCCTGCAACGGCCGCAGCTTGGGTGTTTTGACGCTGATCTTGAGCTTGCCGTTTTCGATCTCGTAAAGGGGAAACGCTCCGGTTTGGACGGCCAGCCGGCCGATGGTTATGGCCAACTTGGGATCCAGGCGCCACCCGGTGGGGCAGGCGGAGTACACGTGCAGGTAGGCCGGGCCCTTGACCTTGGCGGCCTTCCGCACCTTCTCGGCCAGGTCGAACGGGTAGCTGGGGCTGGCCGTGGCCACGTAGGGGATGTTGTGGGCGGCCGCGATCATGGTCACGTTTTTCTTCCAGGTTTGCTGGCCGATGCTGATCTTCCCCGCCGGAGAGGTGGTGGTGGAGGCGCCGTAGGGGGTCGAGCTGGATCGCTGGACGCCGGTGTTCATGTAGGCTTCGTTGTCGTAGCAGATGTAGATCATGTCGTGGCCGCGCTCCAGGGCTCCCGACAGCGCCTGGATTCCGATGTCGGCGGTGCCTCCGTCCCCGGCCATGCCCACCACGTTGATCTTCCTTTTGGGCATCCGGCCCTTCTTCATCAGGATCTGCAGGCCGGCTTCTATTCCCGAGGCTACCGCGGCCGCGTTCTCGAAGGCCACGTGGATCCAGGGAATCGACCAGGCGGTGTCCGGATATGATGATGAGATGATCTCCATGCACCCGGTGGCCGAGGCCACCATGGTGTTGCGCCCCAGGATCTGATGGATCAGCCGCACGGCCAGCACCTCGGCGCATCCCTGGCAGGCCCGGTGACCGGACACGAAGCGGTTGTCTTTGGGAAACAACCTGGCGGCAAATACGTTCATTCCTTCCATGGTTACTCCCTGAGGCCGATGATGGTCGGAGCGGGGATCTTCCCCGTCTCCCCCGTTGTGTACAGGCTGTCGAACATCCGGCCGAAGTCGCTCAGGGGGACGTCGCGCCCGCCCAGGCCGGCTATGAACTCCACGATCTTGGGCCGTTGTTCCCGGTGGTAGAAGGCCGCCTTGATCTCCGATGCCACCGGACCCACGGGCCCGCCGAAGCTGATGGCCCGGTCCATCACTCCCAGAACCGGTACGTTGCCGACGGCCCGGTAGAGGTCCTCGAAGGGGAAGGGACGCCACAGGCGGATGCGCACCAGTCCGACCTTCTGGCCCTGCTTGCGGCGCCGGTCGACCACTTCCATGGCCGTCTCGCTCAGCGCCCCCATGGTGCAGAGCAGCACTTCGGCGTCATCGGACCGGTAGGTTTCGATGGGTTTATAGGTGCGCTTGAAGTGTTGGGCGAATTCGTTCAGGGTTTCCACGATGGGGCCGTAGGCCTGGGTCAGTAGGTGTTGCTGCACCTGTTTGGTTTCGGTATAGATATCCGGGATTCCCACCGGGCCCATGGAGATGGGTTCATCCACGTCCAGCTTCAAGAGCGGCTCCCAGGGCGGCAGGAACGCCTGCACCATCTCTTTGTCCGGCATGAGCATCGGCTCGATGGTGTGGGTGAGGATGAAGCCGTCGAAGTTCACCATCACCGGCAGGGAAACTCGCCGGTCCTCGGCCAGGCGGAAGGACCAGATGGTCAGGTCCGCGGCCTCCTGGGCATTCTCGGCGAAGATCTGCACCCAGCCCACGTCCCGCTCGGTCATGACGTCCGAGTGGTCGTTCCAGATGCTGATGGGGCCGGAGAGACTGCGGTTGGCCACCGCCATGACGATGGGCAGCCTCAACGCCGAGGCGATGAACAGGATCTCGTGCATCAGGGCCAGGCCCTGGGCGGCGGTGGAGGTGAAGGTGCGCGCGCCCACCGCCGCGGTGCCGCAGCATACCGACATGGCCGAGTGCTCGCTCTCCACCGGGACGAACGCGGCGTCCAGCTCTCCGTCGGCCACCAGCTCGGACAGGTGCTCCACCACGTGGGTCTGGGGAGTGATGGGGTAGGCGGCCACGATGTCTACGTCGCAGCGGCAGACCACCTCGGCTATGGCGATGGACGCTTCCAAACCAAGGCGCTGTTCCATCACTCCTCCTCTTCCTGTGTGGTGATGCAGGCGGTGGGGCATTCATGCGCGCAGATGCCGCATCCCTTGCAATACTCGAGGTCCGCGCTGGGGTAACCCGGCTGGTCCTGATCGAAGTGGATGCAGCCTTCCGGGCAGAAGATTACACATACGCCGCAGCGAATGCACTCCTCGTGGTTCCAGATCGGGCGCGAGGAGCGCCAGTCGCCGGTGCGGTTCTGTCTGGCGCTGCCGGGCACGGTGATGGCCGTGCCCACTGCCAGTTCGGTCCATTTAGGTTTGGCGCTCTGCGTGGCCATGGAGTTTGCCTCCTTACACGGCCTCGTGGATGTGAGTTTCTTTCCGGGCCCGCCGGAAGGCGGAGATATTTTTTTTCGCGATACGTCCGAAACGTTTCAAAAGGGCGTGCTCCAGCTCTTCCGGGGTGACGATGGGGGTTGCGGCGATCATGGCTCCCAACATGGTGGTGTTGGTGATGACCCGGCCGATTTCTTCCCGGGCAATGTGGTTGGCGTCGATGATCGCCAGCCTGGCGCGTATGCCGAATGCCTCGCGGATCTCGTCGGGAGACTTGGATGTGTTGAGCACGACGGTTCCGTTTGGTTGGAGGCCCTGATCGACCTTGGCCAGTCGCAAGAGGGAGGGATCCAGGATCGTTACCATGGTCGGTTCCTGTATGGCGGTCCTCATCCGGATGGGCCGATCGGACACCCGCGAGAAAGCGATCACCGGGGCGCCGCGGCGCTCGGGCCCGAAGGAGGGAAAGGCCTGTGCGCTTTTCCCCTCGGCGATGGCCGCATGAGCAAGCAGCTCCGCCGAGGTGACCGCCCCCTGGCCGCCACGTCCGTGAAACCTCACTTCGTGCATCGAAATCCTCCCAAAAGGAAACGGAGGCCTTTTTTACTGCTCTGGTTCGTTCATGTCAAGGGAAACCCCGGGATTTTGAGGTTGGGGGCATGCCAGGATCTCACCCCCCTTCTTTAAATTCCGGGACGCCAGATCGTTTTGCAAGTCTTCGTTTTGCAAGTCTTGTTTTGCAAGTCTTAAGGATCTGCGCTGAAGTCGAGCGGAGGCGTGGTTCGGAACGTCGAGCATCGACTTCGGTGCTGCGACGCGGAGTTGCAAAACGAGGTGGTGGATCCGGGCCGGTTAAACTGCTTGACACCTCCCGAGGGGCAAAGCTATAGTTTGGCCGTTTTTTGGTGGATTTTTCGCGGGGGTAAAAAAGTTGAACCCTGCGGAGCGTTGTAGTAACGTCGAAAACTGTCGGACGCCTCTGTCGGGAGGTGTTCATTTACTCTCTGGATGGTAGGGCGCTGGGAGTTTTGAATGGTTAGTCCTCAATTCGTTATGTACGAAGAGGAGTTCAACCGGATCTCCACCATCTGTGATCGTCTTTGCCGCGAGGCCAACTCCAAGGTTGTTTTCCTGGTCGCTAAGAACGGCCAGTTGATTGCCGCCTCGGGACAGGTGGAGAACCTGGACACCACCTCGCTGGCGTCGCTGACCGCGGGCAACATCGCGGCGACGGGCGGGTTGGCCAAGCTGATCGGGGAGAAGGAGTTCTCCATTCTTTTCCACGAGGGCGAGCGGGACAACCTGCACATTTCGATTGTCGCCAGCCGGGTGATTCTCGTGGTTATTTTCGACGGACGTTCTTCGCTCGGATTGGTTCGCTTGCGGGTGAAGAAAACATCGCAGGAACTGGCGGTCATATTCGATGAGTTGATGCGCAAGCTTGAGGATCCCGCCGCGGGGTCGCCGTTCGCAGAGATAACCGACGAAGACATCGACAATCTGTTTAGTGATTGAGGACAGCCTCCGAGGGCTACAGCATGTCTTTCATCAATTACTCCTCCCGTGAAATCAACTGCAAGATTGTTTACTACGGCCCCGGATTGTGCGGGAAGACGACTAATCTACAATATATCTATGCCAAGACCAACCCGGAAGCCAAGGGCAAGATGATTTCCCTGGCTACGGAAACGGAGCGCACCCTTTTCTTCGATTTCCTCCCGTTGAGCCTGGGAGAGATTCGCGGCTTCAAGACCCGTTTTCACCTCTACACCGTGCCTGGTCAGGTGTTTTACGATGCCAGCCGGAAGCTGATTCTCAAGGGTGTGGACGGGGTCGTGTTCGTGGCCGACTCCCAGCTCGAGCGTATGGAGGCCAACCTGGAGAGTATGGAGAACCTGCGAGTCAACCTGGCCGAGCAGGGGTACGATCTCAAGGCAATCCCATACATTCTTCAGTACAATAAGCGCGATCTCCCCAACGCCGCGAGCATCGAGGAGCTTCACCGACTGCTCAACCCGGATAACGTACCGGAATTCCAGAGCATCGCGGCCACCGGCTGGGGTGTGTTCGACACCCTGAAGGCCATAGCCAAGCTGGTGCTGCAGGAACTCAAAAAAGGTCGCTAGACCGCTTTATAGGGCACGACATTCACACTTGAGTCAGGTATTGCCAAAGTCACCGGCACCTTCCCAACGCACGTCTTGTGCCGCGCGGGTTGCGGTGCTGAGCGGCCTGCTTCCGTAAACACTGTAGAAAAATTTTCAATTCCTTCCCGGGTATCTTTCGTCTCACATGAGGGAGGGGAGAGTGATCCCTGCCACGGATCTTCCCGGGTGTCCCGGGCTAGAAAAAGAATTGACAGAGAATGTAAAAGTGGTCTAACAAAGGATATTTGGCGTGTGGCTTGCGCGCTTCGACTCGAATATTCCGGCGGAGAGTGCGGGGAAGTTTGCCCTCTACCGAGGAGGAGCCTGATGCATATTGCGAAATGGACCGTCGCGGGGCTGTTGGTCGTCCTGGTGATCTGCACCCAGCCGGCGTGGGGACAGGCGGGCGAAGAGGAGAGGGCGCCGGAGAACGCGCCGGAGAACGTGCCCGCAACCGGGGAAACATCCGTTGAAGTAGTCGCGCCGAGCGAGGAAGCTCCGGCCGCGGGAGAGGAGGCGCCCGTCCCCAAGAGTGGCGACGAGGCCTACGAGTTGAAGCTGCGGGGGTTGGAGGAGCGGGTAAACGAGCTGAAGGAGAAGATCTTTCGCACCAAGGCCAGGATTCTCCAGCTCCAGGAAACGGTGGTCACCGGCTCGATCGGCGCGGGGGCCCGGGCGGTGCTGTTCCACCGCAACGAGATGGGCGGGGCCTTCAAGTTGAACTCGGTCCAGTATGCGTTGGACGGGCAGCCGGTTTTCAAGAAGGTCGACGTGAAGGGCGATCTGGACGATATCGAAGAGAAGGAGATCTTCTCCGGCAACATCGTGCCCGGCAACCACAACATCTCCGTGCAGATGGTGTTCCAGGGGCAGGGCTACGGGTTCTTCTCGTACGTCAAGGGCTACAAGTTCAAGGTCAAGTCCAGTTACACCTTCACCGCCGAGGAAGGCAAAGTCATCACGGTGAAAATAGTCGGATTCGAGCGCGGAGGGATCACCACCTCGCTTGAGGAGCGTCCGGCGGTTCGTTACGACATCCAGATTGAGAAGCTGACTCCGCAGCGCGCCAAGACGCTTCAGGAAAAAACCGAGGAGCCCGGTTGATTCGTACCCCTTTCAGCGTCGCCATCATCGGCTTGCTGCTGGCGTGGTTTCCCCAGTCCGTACGCGCGGACTTGCCCGGCGAGATTCGCATGGCCGAAAAGCAGATGGAGGCGCTGGAGGGCAAGACCAAGCTGATCCGTCACGAGTACCTCCAGTTCGAGGACAAGACCATCGAGCCCATGCGTTTCGAGTCCCGCCTGAACGACGGCCAGTCGCTGATGCTCCTGAAGGACCACGTCCGCGCGGCCATTGTCTTCTACGACCTGGTGGAGGACGAGCAGAACCGGGGCCATCCCGGCTATGCCGATGCGCTGTACAGCCTGGGAGAAGCGCTTTTCTTCAACCGGAACTACATCGACGCGCGAAAGTATTTCAAGCAGGTGCTTGACGACCGGCGCGGGCGCCCCTACCGTAAACTGGCGCTGGTCCGCCTGATGCAGATTGCCATCCGCACCAAGGAGTACGCGCAGTTGGACGCGGCTCACTCGCGCCTGGTCCAGGAAGCCGCGAAGATATCCCCGGAGGCGGAATACCTGTGGGGAAAGGCCCTCTTTTTGAGGAACAAGTATCAGGAGGCGGCCAAGACCTTCTCCTCGCTTCAGCCGGGGGCGCCGTTCTATTTCCAGGCCCGCTACTACCTCGGGGTGGTGTTCATCCGGCAGCAGCGGTTGGAAGACGCCCTGAATCTGTACAGCGCCCTGGTGAAGCAGCCCGCCAAAAGGGACCAGGAGAAGAGCGTGCTCGAACTGGCCCACCTGGCCCGGGGCCGCATACTGTACGACCTGGGGAGGGAGACCGAAGCGCTGGACGCCTATCAGGCCATCGAGCACACCTCGCCTCATTTCGACGAGGCTTTGTTCGAGATCTGCTGGACCTATATACACCGGGCGGAGGGGGCCGAGCAGCCCGAAGAACGTAAGACCTGGTTGCAGGAGGCTCTGCGCACCATCGAGATTCTGGAAGTCTCCACGCCGGACAGCACGCTGGTCCCGCGGGCCAACCTGCTCAAGGGGCACATCTACGAGAAGATGGAACGGTTCGATGACGCCGCCCAGGCCTTCATGTTGGTGAGCCATACCTACTCGACGGTCAAGCAAGAGTTGGACGATCTTATCGCCCGCCACGACGATCCGGTGCGCTACTTCAACGAGGTGGCCGGAAAGAACCTGGACTCCTTCGATCTTTCCTCCTACCTGCCGCCGCTGGCAGTGAAGTGGATGAGTCGCCACGACGACATGGCTTCGGCCCTGGGCGTGATGAAAGATATCGAGACCGGGCGCCGTTTCGTGAAGGAGGCGCGCGCGCTGCTGGACAAGCTGTACGAATTGCTCAAGAATGAGGATCGCATCAACCTGTTTCCCGCGTTGCGGGAGGGGGCCAAGCGGATTTTCGAAGTGGAGAATGCTCGGGTCATATTGGAGAGGAACCTGGCCCATCTGGAGGAGCGCATCATCCAGGAGTTCTTGACCGTCGAAGAACGCAAGTTCATTGCTGTAGCCCGGAAGGAGCGGGAGCAGCTGGAAAAGCAGATGGACAAGCTGCCCACCACCAAGAAGGAGTTCGAGGATCGCGAAACCCGGATCCGGCGAAAGATCGGAAGGATGGAAAAGGAGGTCTACGAGTCCGGCCTCGCCCTGAAGGGGATGAAGGCGCAGATGAGTGCCATGGAGGAGTGGATCCGCCGCAACGAGACCAAGCTGGTCGGCAGGCAGGAGGCCATCCGCGATTTCCGAGAAGAACTGAGAAGGGGCTGGGCCACCGCCAAGCTGCTCCAGGCCGAGCTGGATCAGCTGAGCAATCTGCTGGCCACCGAGAAGGCCCGGGCGGGGATGGATTGTGAAACTCTCACCGAAGAGCATAAGCTGAGGGAGCAATACACGGTGGCCTTGAAAAAGGAGAGCGATCTTTCACGGCGGATTCACAGCCGGCTGGGTTCGGAGGGAAGCGCGCTCATCACCAAGATCAACAGCCTGCGCCTGCGAGCGGACGAAATGCGCAAGGACATAAAGGGGATCCGGCTGGGCCTGGACAAAAAAGTGATCAAGAAGGCCGAGAAGCTCAGGGCCGAGGTGCAGGCGGAAGAGCGAAAGCTTGAAACATTCGAGCTTTCGCTGGCCCGGTTGGAGAAGGAATCCGAGAATCTGGCCGGCGAGGTGGCCTACCGGGTGTTGGCGGAAGTCCGGCGGAGGTTCTATCGCCTGGTGCTGGATGCGGACGTGGGCATCCTGGATGTTGCCTGGAGCCGCAAGCAAATCAAGACAAACGATATCACCGAGCTGGGACGCAAGCTGGGCTCGGATCGCAAGCGATTACATGATGAATTCGAGAGTGTGCTCAAAGAGGCTCAATAGCCTTCCGGCGATGGCCGTTGGGTTCCTGGTGGCCCTGATCGCGGCCGAACGTACCGTTGTGGCCCAGGATGGCGACACAGCCAAAGTCATCCCGGCGGCTACCCCGCTCGCGCCCCCGAAGGAGCTTACCGAGGAAGAGCGTGAGCTGAAGGAAATGCTCGCCATCGTCAAGGATTTTCAGGAGCAGACCAGGTCATACAAGCAGGAAGTCCAGCTGATCATCGAGCGCAAATACGAAGAGCAGCGCAAGGCCGTGGTGGGTTCTTACAATCGCGTGATTTCGGAACTGGAGGAGGAGGAGAACCAGCGCAGGCTCGAGGCCATCGCGGTCTTCGAGAAGTTTTTGACCAAGTACCCCAACGATCCCAGCTACACTCCGGGTGCCCTGTGGCGCCTGGCCGAGTTGTACTATGAAAAGTCCAAGGTGGATTACAGCCAGGGAGAGGAGCGGTTCGACCAGGAGCTGGCCGCGTTCAACCGGGGAGAGACCCGGGTCGAGCCCCTGCCTCCGATGCCCCACTTCGAACGCACCATCAGCCTCCTGCAAAGGCTGATCCAGGGTTTCCCCGGCTACGGCCTGGTCGACGGGGCCTACTACCTTTTGGCCTATTGCCTCCAGGAGCAGGGGGAGTCGGACGAGGCCCAGGCCGCTTATGTGGCTTTCATCGAGCGCTTCACCCGCAGCAAGTTCCTCCCCGAGATATGGACGCGGCTGGGCGAGTCCTACTTCGAAGATCCCGACAAGCTCGATAAGGCCATCGACGCCTATCTGCACGTGCTGGCCTATCCGGACAGCCGGATGTTCGACAAGGCCCTCTACAAGCTGGCCTGGACGTATTACAAAGTGGACCGGTTCCAGGAGGCGGTGGAGCGCTTCGACCAGCTGATTGCCTGGTCGGACCAGGGGGCCGAGCAAGCCAATCAGGCCGGCGAGTTGGCCCGCACGGGGCTGCGCAAGGAGGCCATGCAATACCTCTGCATTAGCTTCGCCGAGGACGATTGGGAAGGTTCGGGGGTTCAGAACGCCCGTGCCTTCTTCCATAAGCTGGGAGGTCGTGGCTACGAAGGGGAGTTCTACCGTAAGGTGGGCGAGGTGTACTTCGCGAACGCCAAGTACGACAAGAGCGTTGCGGCCTATCGGGAGGCCATCCGACGTTATCCACTCGATCCCGAAAACCCCAAATTGATGGGCTACATCGTCGATTCCTATTTTCGGCTCCAGCAGCCCGACGAAGCCACCAAGGCACAGGAGGAGTTGGTCAAGCTCTTTGGTCACGGGTCCAGGTGGAGAGAGGTGAACCGGGACAAACCGGAAGCGTTGCAGGCGGCGGACAAGCTGGCGGAAAACGCCCTGTACACCGCCGCCGTGCGCCACCACACTCTGGCCCAGCGTTTCAAAGAGCAGGAGCGGTCCGAGGAAGCCCGGAGCGAGTATGAGAAGGCGGCCAAGGTCTACGCGGCCTACCTGACTCAATTCCCGGATACCCGCGATGCCTACAAGCTGACCTACTACCTGGCCGAGTGTTACTACTACTCGCTTGATTTCAAGAACGCGGCGGAAATGTATTCCCAGGTGCGCGACAGCGCCGCCGGCACCGATTTGCTGGCCGAGTCGGCCAACTCCGTGGTGCTGTCCTACCTCAATCTGGTCAAGGCCGCCGAGGCCGGCGGACAGCTGGGACCGCTGAAGGTATACACCAGCAAGGATCGTCCCAAGGACATGAAGATCAAGGAACAACCGGTTCCCGATCTGCGCAAGAAGCTCATTGAGGCCTGCAACGCATACGTGGAGAAGCTGCCCGCGGACGAGCAAGCGAGCAACATGGCCTTCCGGGCGGCGAGGATCTACTATGCCCACGACCATCTCGAGGAGGCCCGGGAGCGCTTCTCCCGGATCGTGTCGGAGTCCAAGAACGACGACCTGGTCACCAGCTCCATCAACCTGATCATCGAGAGCTATCTGATCACCCAGGACTGGTCGCAGGTGGAAACCTGGTCGCGCAAGCTGGCCGCCCTGTCTCGGAATCCCCAGCAGAAGAAGGCGCTCAAGGAGTTCGAGCTGGGCGCCCGCTTCAACAAGGCCAACCAGCTGATGGTTGCGGGCAAGGGCTGGTTGGAAGAGGAAAAACAGGAGGAGGCGCAGGAGAAGCTGGATGCCGCCGCCGGGGAGTTCATCCGCCTGGTGGACGACGATCCCCGGGGGAAGACCTCGGACAAGGCTCTGAACAACGCCGCGCTGTGCTACACTTGGTCCAACCGGCCCATCTCCGCTGGGAAGATCTACGAACGCATCGTGAGCGAGTACCCCAAGAGCGAGTTCGCCGACCAGGCGTTGTTCCTCATGGCGGGAAGCGCGGAATCCAGTTACCAGTTCCAGTGGGCCATCGACAACTACCTGAAGCTGGTGAACAACTACCGGGATTCCAAGTTCCGGGCGGATTCCCTGTATAACGCCGCCGTGGCCTTGGAGGGAGATCAGCAGTACCTGCGTGCCGCCAAGTCGTATGAGCGGTACGCTAAGCTCTTCAAGGACCGTCCCGATGCTCCGGACAACTTATTCCGGGCCGGGGTGGTTCTGGAGAAGCAGAAGGCCTGGCGCAAGGTGATCGATCTGTACACCCGTTTTGCGCGTATCTACCGGAGAGATCCGGTGCAGCACGAGAAGCTGGTACAGGCCCGGATGAAGATCGCCGAGGCCTGGGCCAAGTTGGACAACCGAAGAAAGGCCCGCGTGGGCTACAACGAGACGCTGAAACTCTACCATCGCTATCGGTTGTCGGCGGGCGGGCGGGCGGCCGAGGCCGCCGCCAAGGCCAGGTTCCTACAGATTGAAGTGGCTTTGGTGCGGTACGAGGACATTACCTTCGACGTGCATCCGCGGAAGCTGAAGAAGACGCTGGATCACAAGGCGGTGACGCTGAAGAAGATGGAGGACAAGTACAAGCGGATCTTCGACTACAAACGCGTACAGTGGACCCTGGCTGCATACTACCGCATGGGCTATCTGTACGAGAACTTCGCCAACGTGCTGGTAAACGCACCTTGTCCGCGGGGGCTCAACCAGGAAGAGTGCGACGTGTACAAGGGCAAGCTCGAAGACTTTGCCGAGGCGCCCATCAAGAAAGCGGTGGAGGCGTACCAGTTGACCATGGAAAAGTCCGCTGCGTTCAAGGTGGTCAACGATTGGACGGAAAAGGCCTACGAAAGCCTAAACCGGTACGAACCATTGCTGTTCCCCTTGCAGAAGGAGCCGGCGGAGGCCCTGGTGGTGAACCGCCACGCGCCGCTGCCGATGCTTCGCATGGTGGAAAGCGGGATCAAGCCGTCCGGCAAGTGACGGACGTCTATAAGGGACGAAGAATGTCTAGCGCCTCGCCTAAAAACGGCTCGGCACAAGGCCGATTCGCGGGCGTCTGGAGACTTCGATGAAACTTGACTCAAGTGCGAAGATCACGGCATCTCAAGTGCCTAGGCACTTGAGAACCCGCGAATCGGCCTGGTGCCGCGCTTTTTGCGGCGCTGGAAGTCTACCCGGCGTTTTCCGGCTGGTGGTTGTCGGGGCGACATTGGTCCTGTGGGGATGTGCCTCCACGCCCGAGCCGAAACCTTTTGGGGCCGTGAAGGTGGATGAAGCGGAGAAACCCACGGAGGGAATTGCTCCTCTGACCGAAGCGGACCGGCAGATCGAGGTCGCGGCGGGGGATGTTCCCGACAGCGTCGTGCCGGCGGGGAAAGCTGGGGAGCCGCCGCCGGTGGAGGCCATGGGTGAAGACGCATCCCGCCTCCTGGCAACCGCGGCGCGATCGGCCGACTCCGATCCCGCGGCCGCTAGAAGACTGGTGGAACAGGCGGTTTCGGATCACCCCCGGTGTTTCCAGTGCCATTACAGCATGGGCGTCCTGCTGGAGAAGCAGGGCAAGTTCGCCCAGGCCGCCCACGCGTACCAGCAGGCGCTCAAGATTCATCCGGCTCACCTGCAGTCGGTCATCAACCGGTCCAACCTGTATCTTCGTCAGGGCCGGCACCGCAAAGCCCAGCTGCTGGTCTCGGCGGCCGTGCGGGTCGCCCCCCGGGATCTGGGATTGCGCAACCAGTTGGCGGCGGTTCTGTTAGCGTCCCGGCAGTATACCCAGGCGGCCGAGCAGGCCAAGGGCGTGTTGCTTGTGGATGAACGCAACGTGCAGGCCATGATCTACCTCGCGCAGGCATACTACTATTGGGGCAAGCACGAGTTGGCCGAACGCATCCTGCTCAAGGCCAAGGAGATCGACGACACCAATGCGCTGATCCACAACCGGCTCGGATTCGTGCACCTGAAGATGGACGACATGAGTTCGGCCATTGCCGCCTTCAAGAAGGCAACCGAACTGGATCCCAACCTCCCCGAGGCGTACAACAACCTGGGTGTCCTGTACAACCAGGCCCGCGACTACAAAACCGCGACCGAGATGCTGCGCAAGTCGGTTGCGCTGGCGCCGCGCTTCTTCGAGGCCTATTTGAACCTCGGCAACGCCCTGAGGGGCGGGAAGAACTTCAAGGATGCCGAGGAAGCTTACCGCCGGGCCCTGCAGGTGCGGCCCGACTCTCGGCGACCCTGGTTCAACCTCGGATTGTTGTACCTGGACGATGAGGTGCCCGGATACGAAAAATCAGCACGTTTCAAGCTGGCGGTGGAGCAACTGGAGCAGTTTGGGCGCAAGGGTGGAAAGCACCCCCAGCTGGCCAAGTACTTGACCGAAGCCAAGAAGAAACACGAGCGGGCGGTGAAGGCCGAGATACGCAAGAAGAAACGGGATGAGGATAAGAAACGCGAGGAAGCCGAAGCCCTTCGCAAGGCGAAGGAGGAGCGCAAGCGCAATGAGATCGAGGCCAAGCGCAAGGCCGAAGAAGAAAAGAAACGAATAGAAGCCGAGGCCAAACGCAGGGCCGCGGCGGAAAAAAAGCGCCAGGCAGCCGAGGTCCGGCGCCAGGCGGAGAAAGAAAGGCGCCGCAAAGAGGCCGAGGAGGAAAAGGCCCGGGCCATTCGTGCTCCCAAGCTCGGTGGCGGCAAGGACGATGAGGTGGAAGAAGTAGAAGTTGAGGAGGTCGAGGAAATCGACGACGATGCTGGAGGCGGCAAGGTTGGCGGTGACGAGAAGTAGCGGGGCCGGCTGGTTCCAACTCCACAGAACGCTTGACGGTTTTCTTTAGATCCTCTATTAAGGAGATGCGTCATGGGAGGAATCCGATGGTGGTGGCTGTGGTTGGTGATGGCTGTGCTGTTGAGTTCGACCAGCGCACCGGCTAAAAAGAAAAAGGAAATCAAGCAGGTGGTAATCAAGGAAGTAACCAAGGTAGAGGGGAAGATTCAAAAGCCCGAGGTGTGGTACCTCCTGCCGCGCTCGAACTTGAATTTCAAAGGATTGAAGCTGGAGAATAAACTGGTTCCCAAGATCGAGGAATCCACCAAGAAAGACCCGTTCTAGGGAGGAGCAACGATGACAAATAAGCTACGGCCGTCGACGAAAGCCATTTTGGCAATGCTATTCATCTTGCCGGCTGCCGATGTGGTCGCCCAGGAAGCTTCGGGGGGTGGTTTAATGTCCTCCATCGCCGAGTTTTTCGCGGCCGGCGGCCCATTCATCTATGTCAACTGCATTACGCTCGCCTGGGGAATTGCCATCATCCTGGAGCGTATCATCTTCATCTTCTTCAAATACAACGTGAACGCCGAGGCGTTCATGGCCCAGATTCAGAAGCTGGTCATGGCCAACGATATCGAGCGGGCCATCAAGCTCTGCAACGCCGCGCCATCCGCGGCGTTGCCGAAAGTCGTCAAGGCCGGGCTGACCCGGGCCAACCGGGGCGAGATGGAGATTCACAACGCCATCGAGGAAGCCACGCTGGCCATCGTTCCCGTCCTGCAGAAACGAACGCCCAACCTGGCCTCGATCGCCAACATGGCCACTCTGCTGGGTTTGCTGGGAACCATCACCGGACTGATTACCGCCTTCCGCGCCGTGGGAGCGGTCAGCCCGGAGTTGAAGGCCAAGGTGCTGGCCCAGGGTGTCGCCGAGGCCATGTATACCACCGCATTCGGCCTGGCCATTGCAGTGATATGTATGTTTGGACACCTTTTCTTGACCAACATGACCAAGAAGATCATCGACGAGATCGATCAGTACTCCGTCAAGTTGGAGAACCTTCTGATTTCAAGGGGTAAGGGCGCCGCGAGCGCGATGGACCGGATCACCTAAGGTCCACCGGGAACTTTGCCATGCTGAAGGTGTCTTTTCGGTAAGTAAGGGACGAGTAAGGGAGAGGCGAGAGGCAAAAGATGGCCAATAAACCATCGGAACGCTCCAAATCCTACACCAAGCCGGTGGAGCTCAACCTGATCCCTTACATGGACGTGGTTACGGCCATTCTGATCTTCATGCTGTTTACATCCACCGGATTGATCCAGATCGGCGTGATCAACGTCAATGCGCCCCGGTACAAGGATCCCCTGGATACGGGGTCGGGTCAGGAGGATGATCAGGAGGAGAAGAAGCAGCTCAACCTGACGGTGGGGATCACCTACAAAGGATTGTTCATCGCCGGCGTGGGGGGAGTGCTGGGGCAGGCTGCCGAGGGGGAGAGCGCTTCGAAGGGCCCTACAATCTCGCTGCTCCTGACCGACGCGGCTTGCCGGGACGCGGTGGCCAAGAATCTTCCGCCTCCGGCCGCCTGTTATGACTATGATCGGTTGATCCGGGAGATGCTGAGGATCAAGGACCAGTTTCCCCAGGAGACCAAGATCATCATTTACGCTCAGCCGGATGTTCCCTATGATGTGCTGATACAGGTGATGGACTCGACGCGCGAACATGAGGGCCGCGCATTGTTTTACGACGTGGTGCTGAGCCCGGAGATTGCGTAGGATGACTGAGAATCCTTCCAGCGACCGGCTGTTTGCAGAGGCTGGGCAAAAACGCAAACGCAAGAAGGTCGGCCAACGGGAAGACCTGGATAAGACCGTCCAGTTGAACATGCTTCCCATGATGGCCCTCTTTACCATCATTCTATGCTACCTCCTCGAGAGCTACTCGACCGACCCGGTGCAGATCATGCCCACGCCCGGGACCATGCTGCCCAAGTCCAGCACCGATCTCGCGCCCCAGGAGGCCGTGCAGGTGGCCATTGCCGATCGGGTGATCCTGGTGGAGGATCGGAAGGTGGCCGTGGTCAAGAACGGTCGGGTGTTGGCGGAGTTCAAGAAGGACCGGAACCCGGCTTCCATGGTCATCCCTCCCCTGTACGACGCATTGAAGAAGGCCGGCGACCGGCAAAAGATGTTCGCGCGGTACAACAAAAAGAAGCAGGAGCTTCAGTTCAAGGGGTTGTTGACAATCATCGCGGACAAGCGGATTCCGTTTAGGTTGCTTACCGAGGTGCTCTACACCGCGGGCCAGGCCGAATACGGAGCGTACAAGTTTGCGGTGATCAAGAAAGAGAAATAGTCGTGGGTTGGATATGTCGGAGTCATTGAAACAAAAGATCCTCCGCATCGGGGTCATCCGGGGCGGAAAAATCATCGAGGAGCGACTGGTCCGTAAACGCTTGACGGTTTCGGTTGGGACCGGCACCCGGAATAGCATCGTCCTTCCCGCGACGGATGCGCCCAAGAGCTTCGCTCTCTTTGAGTTGCGTGGGAATGACTACTACCTGGCCTTCACCGATGATATGTCCGGACGGCTCTCGGTGGATGAGCAGGCGGCCGATCTTCAGTCCCTGAAGGCTCAGAACCTGGTTCGCAAGACCGGCACCACCTACCATCTCAAGCTGAACGAGGATTCCCGTGGACGTGTGTCCGTCGGGGAATGCATCATTTTGTTCCAGTTCGTGGCTCCGCCGCCGGAGCCGGTGCGTCCCCAACTCCCCGCGATGGTTCGGGGCTACTGGATTCGTAACATCGACTGGCCCTATTCGTCGACTTTGGGAGTTACCCTGGCCTGCATGCTGACGCTGTGGATCTGGGCGGGCCTGGTTCCCATCCCGGAAAGAGATATCGGCATCGAAGATATTCCCGACCGGTTCGTCAAAAGGTTCATGCCGGACAAGCACATGGAGGACGACGAGGGGGAAGGCGAGGGAGCCGGCCAGGAGGAGGTCCCCCAGCCCAAGAAGAAGGCCCAGCGGGAAGAAGACGAAAGTGGGGGTGACGAGGGAGACGGCGAGGAGGTCCGGGCGGCCACGGAGACAGCCCGCCGGGCTCGGATCGAGAAGAAGGTGTCCGGGCGCGGCCTGCTAAAGATCCTGGGTGCCAGAGGGGGATCGAGCATGTCCGCGGGTGGAGCCGTGGCGGACGTTTTCGGGGAGGGATCCATCGGCGGGAGCGGCGACGGGGCCTTCGATGGAATCGGCGGGCTGGACGTGGCTACCGCGGCCGGCCAGAAGGGTCAGCGGGGCATGGATGGTGCCGGAAGCGCGGCTTCCATCGAGGACATGGGCACCCGGGGCGTGGTCGGCAAGGCCGGAAAGGGTGGTCGGGGGAAGCGGGAGTCCCGAGTGGTGGCCCGGGTTTCGTCGGCGGCTCTCCAAGAGTTCGATTCCGACTCCCGCAGCCAGAATGACATCAAGAAGGTCATTCGCCGTCGTCTGGGCGGCATCAAGCACTGTTACGAGAAGAGGTTGAAGCGCAACCCGGATCTAAAGGGCAAGATAGTCGTCCGCTTCGTCATTCATCCCGGAGGCAAGGTCATCGAGGTGGAAGTGATGGAGAACACGACCGGGGACAGAGAACTGGGTCAATGCATCGCTGCCCGGGTGAAGTCGGTCCGGTTTCCACCGGCCGAAGGGGGCGAGACCAGCGTCGTCTATCCCTTCATTCTGGCACCGGGGGGTTGACCCCGCCTTCGCAGAAAGCCACGGGCTTACCCGTGGATGAGTGTCGGCGGTGAGATCCGCCGGATAGCGTGGAGGGGTTACGCGCATGCGCGTGGGGCTTTGCAAGAATAAGCGGTGGGAGATTTTGGGATGAAGGCCCTGTGGCTGCGTGAAGTGCAAGCGGTATTGGAGCGTGAGGACTTCCTCAAGTGGTGGCAGTCCCTGGTGGACCTGGAGCAGAAACTTTTGGCGGTCTGGTCCCGGCACGATGAGTTCTTGGCCCAGGTAAATCTGATGGATTTCCGAGCGGAGTTTACCCAGAAGAACGCCATCGATTCTCTGTACCTGGCCGGCGAATACGAAGATACCGCCGCTCAGTTGCTGGCGGAGGCCTCGGAGATCGAAAATAAGTCTTACGAGGCGGCGGCTCATTTCGAGAGCCAGCGCATCTCCGCCTCGGATGTGTTCTCGCGGATGGGCGCCGTGGAGAACAATTTCCTCAGCGCCCAGACCGAGGTGCGTGGGCTGGGGGACTCGATTAAATCGGAAAAGGACCGGGAGCGCGGGGAAGAGTTGCGGAATCTCCTGAAGAAAAAGGAAGCCGAGCAGATGCGCCTGGAGAATGAATTTCGCGAGGCTGCGGTGCTGTATGAACGGGAGAACTCCCGGAAGATAAGCCTCTGGGAAGAGGTGGAGCAGATGTGGGCCCGCAGCCTTGAAAGAAATCTGGGGGTTTCCGAGCGCAGGGTGAAGAGCAAGCGGGCCCGGCGCGAGGCAGAACGCCTTTTCAAGGAGGCCGAACAGCACAAGCGGAGCTCCAAGACCCTTCAGGCCGAGGCCAATGAGGCCGACCAGAAGAAGAAAGACATTCAACAAGCCATCGAGGATCTGCGGACCTCTTCCAAGAGGTTGTTTGGTTGCCTGATCGGAGAGGAGTTCCTCTATTGGCCCCGGCGGGAAAATATAAACGAAGTCTACTGCGTGCCCATCCACGACCATGCCGAGGATTTCAACATCGAGCTCAGAGCCAAGAACGTCTATTTCATCAGCCGGCAGCGGGGGGTCGAGTTCATCGAGCCGCTTCCCCCGACGGGGGAAGTGCCCGAGGAAGAGGACGCCCGGATCGACGACTTCTTCCAGCGCGGCCGGCCCGAGCATACCGCACCCTAACGTCTTTGTATCCGCCCGGAAATCTTGCCATACACCATACGCCGTGCTACGGTTTAATCAGATTTCATCCAACCGACGGGAAAAGGGCAGTTCTTATGAACAAGGTCGAAGAGCTTCAAAAATCGCGCTTGTTTGAGGGTCTTCTCCCCGAGGAGATCGAGATGCTGGCCGAGTTGACCCAGCACAGGAAGTTCTCTCGGGAGGATGTCGTGTTCGAGCAGGGAGGCGTGGGCGATTCCCTGTACCTGCTGGTGGAGGGAGCGGTTGACGTGGTCCGGAAACGCGACGATGGAGCGGAGCACGTGATCGCGGCTCTCGATGCGCCCGACTTCTTCGGCGAGATGTCGCTCATCGACAAGGAGTACCGCTCGGCGACCATCCGGGCCAAGTCCGAGACGACCGTGCTCTGTTTGACCAATGAAAACCTGCACAGTTTTGCCCGCGTATACAAGAACGGATTCACCCTGGTGGTGATCAACATCGCCCGGGTTCTGAGTACGCGCCTGAGAAAGACCAACCAGAAACTTCTTGAGAAAATGTGATTGCTAAAAACGGCCAATCAATCGGGTGTTTGTTTGCTCTGGTAATCTTGCTGGGGCTCGCGCCGGCGTCTTGGGCCGCCGGTGCGTTGAGAGGCTTTCCGGTTCGCCTGGAGGGGACGGTGGAGGTGGGGGGGCCGGTCGCTTATGATATCGACGGCGACGGGCGGCTGGAGCTGCTACTCCCCGCCGGAAAGAAGCTGCATGCACTCGAAGTGGATGGAAACCCCATGGAGGGTTTTCCGGTCCAGTTGGATCAGGGGTCCGGGATCGTCACGCCTTTATCGGTGGGGCACCTCGGGGGCGACCCGAAGAAGACGGTCATCCTCTTCGGCTCCGAGGACAAGCAGCTGAGGGCCTACGACGGCACCGGGCAGCTCCTTGAAGGGTTTCCGGTCGCCTTGGACGAGGTTATGGCGGGGGCGCCGGCGCTGGGCGACGTCAACGGCGACAACCAGGCGGAGATCGTCTTCGGTACCCGGGGAGGGATGGTGTACGTCTTGGATGGGAGCGGGCGAAGCTTGCCGGGGTATCCCGCCAAGGTGAGCGCCCCGGTTTCCACCGCGGTAACCGTGGGACGCTTCCGCCCGGGCGAGCCGACGCTTCTGTTTTTCGGGGACGAACGCGGCAACCTGCATGTATGGGAGGCGCCGGGCCGGGAAAAAAAGGGCTTTCCCTACAAGGCCCTCTACACGGTTGCATCGCAGCCGGTGCTGGGAGACATCGATGACGACGGAAGCTTCGAGGTGGTATTCGGCTCGAAGGATTTCAAGATCTATGCCGTTGGGGAAACCGGCAAGTTGGCGTCCGGGTTTCCGGTGGGTACCGGGTATCGGATTTACTCCTCCTGCGCGCTGGCGGATGTGAATGGCGACGGGATCACGGATGTGGTGGCCACTTCGGGTGACGGGAGCGTTTATGCCATCTCCAAGGGGGGGCGGCAGCTTCCGGGATTCCCGGTCAAGGTAGGCCGTCGGTTGCGGGCATCGCCGGTGATCGGGGATGTGGATTGTGACGGGCGGATGGAGATTGCCGTGGGGACGGACGGTGGCCGGCTGGCCCTCCTGAGGGACAACGGAAAGATGTACCCGGGTTTTCCGGCCCGGATGGCCGATCGCGTCGATGTGGCTCCGCTACTTTCGGATCTCAACGGAGATGGATTGGTGGAGATTGCCGCCGTCAGCCGGGACGGCACTCTGGCGGTTTTCAAGACAATCAAGAAGGGCAAGTTCTCGCCCAGCCTGGCCTGGCCGGCGGAGGGGCGCAATCCGGACCGCCGGGGAACCACCTGTCCCAATCCGCCGCGGTACCTGGATCTGGTCCTTTTGCCCGACACTCCCCGCACTACCGATGAGTTGAACCTGAGCTACCGGTTTTTCGACCTGGATGGGGACGCGGAGCCCCGGACCCGGATCCGGTGGTTTTGCAATTCGAAACCGGTGCCAAAATTCGATGGAGCCCGCAAGATTCCGGCCGCGCCCACCCGCAAGCGTGAGCGCTGGCACTACACCCTCCAGGCCGCCGAGCGCGGGCGGGTGTTTAAGAGCCCCGAGGTGCAGATCGGCAATACGCCTCCGGCTTCCCCCAAGGTGGCCATTCTTCCGGATCCACCGCGCACCGGCGATGATCTTCTGGTGAAGATCCTGGAGGAGTCCCAGGATGCGGACGGCGACAAGATCCGGTACACGATTATCTGGTTGAAAGACCGAGTTCCGGTGAAGGGATTGCACCGCTTTAAGGTGCCGTCTCGGATGACGGCTTCCGGGCAGCGTTGGACGGTGGTGGTGACTCCGGGTGATGGTGAGGCGAGCGGAGCCCCCGCTCGGGCGGGCGTGGTGGTGGCCAACACGCCACCCTCGGCGCCCAAGGTTGGTTTGGAGCCCGCCCGGCCCACCGTTACCCAGAATGTTCGCGCGGTGGTGGAGCGGCCCGGGAGAGACCCGGACGGCGAGAAGGTTTCCTATCGATACCGGTGGGTGGTGGACGGGAAGTCCTTGAACCTGCCGTCCGATGCGTCGGTTCTGCCTGCCGGTTTCGCTCCCAAGCACAAGAAAATCGCAGTGGAGGTGGCTTCCTTCGACGGGAACGAAGTAGGGGGAAGCACTCGGGCCACGACCGAGGTGATCAATTCGTCCGCCAGCGCACCGACTGTGAAGATTGTGCCTTTCCGGCCCGGGACCAACGACGACCTGACCGTAGCCATCGTCAAGCCCGCCGGCGATCCCGACGGAGACGTCTTGCGTTACGAGGTTTTGTGGAGGCGGGAGCCAGAGCCCTACGCCGGCTCCCATGCCCGCTCGTTGCGCCTGCCGGCCAAAGCCACGAAGAAAGGGGAGCGATGGTTAGCCGGCGTAACGCCTGCCGACGGAGAGGACCGGGGGAATCCGGCCACCACGGAGGTGACCATCGGTAACACCCCGCCGGGACCGCCGGTAGTGGAGGCGGAGAATCCACGCCCGAAGACAACCGAGGATCTGGTTCTGCGGGTCTTGAAGTTCCCGAAGGATCCGGACGGCGACGAGGTGACGGTGGAGATAGTCTGGTACCAGGGGAAAAAGCCAGTGGCCCGGGGGAGGGCCATGTGGCGCCTCGAAGCCGCGAAAACACGCAAGGGCAAGAGGTACCGGGCCGCGTTGACTCCCTCGGACGGATCCGCCACCGGCCCGAGCGTCAGCCAGTGGTTCAAGGTGCAGAACACGTCCCCATCGAAATGCGCCGTTGCGCTCCCCTACAAGCCTCGGACCGGCAACGACCTGCAGGTTCGCTTGACCGAGAAGCCCGCGGATCCCGACGGCGATCCCATAGAGATGCGCTACCGCTGGTACCTGAACGGAAAGCCGGAGGAGCCCGGCCAGCGGCCGGAGAAAATGGAAGGGAAGCGGGTGGTCCGGGGCCAGCGCTGGACGGTAGTGGCCACGCCCTACGACGGCGAGACCACCGGCCCGTCCTGCGAAGCTTCCGCGGTCGTGGTCAACAGCTCCCCGACCGCTCCCCGGATCGCTCTTCAGCCTCGAGAACCGGGCACCCGGTCCGGATTGTCGTGCAAGATCATCAAGAAATCCGAGGACGCCGACGGTGACCGGGTGAGCCTCTCTTACTCCTGGACCATAGACGGACGGGTCTTTCCCGCCGGTCCGGCCGCCGCTTCCATCCCGGCCGGAGTGCTGAAGCAGGGGCAGAAGTGGAAGGTGACGGTAGTGGCATCAGATGGGAAGCTCGAGAGCCGGCCGGTGTTCGCCGAGGTCACCGTGGTCAATTCGCCTCCCCAGTTTCCCCGGGTGGAGATCCGGCCGACCGTGCCGCTTTCCTCCGACGATCTCAACTGCCGGCTGGTCGAACCGACGTTCGATGTCGACGGGGACGAGCTCAAGCACGACTTCGAGTGGTTTTTGGTCAAGGGCAATAAGTCTGGGCCCAAAGGCAAAGCGCAGGCCGAGGGCCCCGTGCTGCCCGCCAAACGGACCCGCAAGGGACAGAACTGGGTTTGCCGGGCCCGGGCCCATGACGGAAAGGTTTCGGGAGACTATGCCGAGGCCCGGACCCAGGTGGCCAACGCGGCTCCCTCTTCCCCTCAGGCGGAGATACGTCCAAGCGACCCATCGAACGACGAGAAGCTCCTGTGCGTCATCGTAAGCGATGCCCAGGATCCCGACGGGGACAAGATAAAATACCGGTTCGTGTGGACCAAGGACGGGGTAGCCCAGCCCTTCGCGGAGGTGACCGACCGGGTGCCGGCCCGCCTGACCAAGGAAAAGGACATCTGGCAGTGCACGGTCGTGGCCACCGACGGCCGGCTGTCTTCCCCCCCCGCTTACAGCCAGGAGATCATTGTACGTGCCAAGTAATTGATTTCAACAACACGTTGTCGCGTTTTCATCAACAAGCGCCTATTACCGTGATCTCAATCACATCTTGAAAAAACGATAATTGTTGACAATGAAGATAGGAGATCGCTAAGATCGGGAGGATACAAAATTAGGATGAGGTGGGTCTATGTATTTGGGGGACGTCAGAGACAGAATCAGGAGGTTTTGATATGGTGCGGATACTCGTTATCGAGATGATCTTACTCTTGGCACCTGGGGCGTTCGCACAGTCCGATGAACCGACGCCGATTACGTCCAGAACCGCGATCGACTTCGGCAAAGCGTCGGAGCTTTCGGATTCCGACAAGATTGATACAGCCTCGACCTACCTGGGCGAAATGAAAAATGTTCTCGGCGCCGTGTTGGATCTGCTCAAGGACGCCCGAGAGGAAAAGGACGTCATCAAGCTCAACTGCATCAACGAGAAGCTCACCAGCGTCAAGGGGCTGATCCGCATCTCCGAGCAGGCGGACATCACCCTCCAGGAGGCGGTGGCCAAGGGTGAAAAAGACACCGCCACTCATGAGTTCCACAAGATCTCCATATCGCATCAGAAGATCAGAATTCTCAGGACCGAAGCGGAGCAGTGCGTCGGCGAGCTGGCGTTCGCCGTCGGTAAAACCACGGTGGAAGTGGAAGTGGATAAAGACATCGTTCCCGAGCGGGATCCCCTAAAGCTGGACCTGCCCGAGACGCATATCATTCGGCCGCCTGCCGCAAGCCCGTATCAGTGAGCAGGGTGGGGAATTGGTAATACGGCAAAAAAATGCTACCTGACCAATCCTGGTGTACGGACATAGCCGGGCCGGTTTGCAATTGGGCGTAACGGCGATGAAAACAACTCGCATACCGGCTTTTTGCGCGTGTTTGGCGGCCCTGTTCATCCTGGGTATTGCAGGGGTTTCCGCCGCGCGGGGAATCGGCATCAAGGCCGGCGAAGGCCGCCTCCACCCCGCCATCGATCTGGATTTCATCTACGACACCAATCCGGGATACTTCGCCTCGGACAATACCAATCTGGCCGGCGACCTGATGCTGCGCATCCGCCCCGGGATCACCTTGAGCTTTCCCTCCTCGAAGGTCTCCTTCGAGCTGTCCGGCAAGGTTGGCTACGACTACTACTTCGGCATCGACAACGAGCGCACCAGCGACCTGAGCACCGTGTCCGGGGATGCCGACATGCGCCTGGGCTTCAACCCCGACGGGCGGGTCAGCTTCTTCATCGAGGATAACTTCTCCCGGACCGGAGATCCGCGCTACACCTCCCTGGCCGGGCGGTTCGATCGCACCAACAACGAGACCAAGGCCCACCTGCAGATCAAGCCGGGAGGTGGGGCCTTGATGTTCGACGTGGCCTACGGATTCTTCATCGACTGGTTTGACGAAACGACTGTCGACAGCGCGGCCATGTCGAGCTACGCTCACCGCATTTACTTCTCGGGCAAGTGGAAGTTCCTGCCCAAGACGGCGGTGACGGTGGACTTCGACTCCGACCTGCGCCGTTACCCCAACAGCTACTCCTGGGGAGGGGATAACGTCGGCGTGAATGCCATCCGCGCCACGGTGGGGTTGCTCGGCCAGATCACGCCGACTGTCAACATGACCGTCAAGATGGGCTACGGCGACACCCTGCTTTCCGACAGCTACGGGGGCGACGACTACCGCTCGGTCATCGGCCAGGCGGAGGTTGCCTACCGATCGGGAACCACCTTCATCAGCGCCGGCTACGTGCGTAGCTTCCAGCCGGTGGTCATGTTCGTGTACTTCGGACAGGACCGGGTCTACGCTCGGTACCGACAGCAGTTGGCCGGCAAGTTCACCGTCACGGCGGACTTGAGCTTTAGTTGGATGACCTACGGCACCGCCATCCAGCAGGAGACCGCCGACCAGGGGGACCGTTCGGACGGTCTGGTGTTCGGCGGGCTTTCCTTCAACTACCACATTCAGGACTGGGCGGAGGTGGGCCTGGCCTACGATGTTCAGGCGCGTTTCTCCGGTTGGAGCCAGGCGCAGGGGCACGGCGGGGTGGACTACAACAAGCACATCTTCACCCTCCACGCCGGGGTGGACTACTAGCCCTGCTTGGGCGCTATGCTTGCGATCCAGAGGGATAATGTCATGAGACGGCTGCTGGTCTCGGTGGTGATACTTGCGGTGGTTTCGGGCTGCTGGTTTAGAAAGACGCCGGAGACGCCAGATGTGGTGGTGTACAAGTACACGCCGGCTTCGACCCTGGGGCCCGGGGACGTGTTCGAGGTGAAGGTGTACGATGAGAAGGAACTTAGCGGGATCTACCGGGTGTCTTCGGCGGGGTCGATCAGTTTTCCCCTGATTGGGAAGGTCCAGGTGAAGGGGATGACCAGCACGGATGCGGCCGATTTGATCCAGGGGCAACTGGGGAAGAAGTACCTGCGCAATCCCCAGGTGAGTATTTTCATCAAGGAGTACAACTCCAAGAAGATCTCGGTGTTTGGCCAGGTGAGCAAGCCGGGGACGTTCAAGTACGAGGACAATATGTCCGTGACCCAGGCGGTGAGCATGGCGGGGGGGTTCACCAAGATGGCCGCCAAGGATGACACTAACGTCACCCGCATCGAAGCAGGCAGGGAGAAGAAGTACCCCGTTCCAGTCGAGTCAATCGCCCAGGGCAAGACCAGGAATTTCTATCTCCAGCCGGGCGATATCGTTTATGTCCCCGAAAGCATCTGGTAGCGCAATTCGCCTTTCGGTGCCCTCCATCGGCCTGGAAGAGGAGCAGGCGGTCCTGCGCGTGTTGCGCTCGGGCCGGCTGGTCCAGGGGCCGGAGGTGGAGGCCTTCGAGGCGGAGTTTGTCGAGGCTACGGGCTTCGAGCATGCCGTGGCGGTTTCTTCGGGCACGGCCGCACTGCTTTTGTCCCTGCGGGCGTTGTCGGTGGGGCCGGGGGACGAGGTGCTGGTGCCCGCCTATACTTTTATCGCCACGGCCAATGCGGCCCGCCTGGCCGGGGCCACGGTGGTTTTGGCCGACGTGTTGCCCGACACCCTGAACCTGGACCCGGAGTCCGTGGCGGCCGTCACCTCGTCGGGGACGACGGTAGTGATACCGGTGCACCAGTTTGGGCTACTCGCCGACGTTCCGGCCATATCCGCGGCCGCTCCCCGGGCCTCGATCCTGGAAGACGCCGCCTGCGCGGCCGGAATCTGCACGGCCCAGCGGTCCGCCGGCCGGCTCACCTGCTTCAGCTTTCATTCCCGCAAGGCCATGACCACCGGAGAGGGGGGCATGATCACCACCTCCGACTCCGAACTGGCCCGGCGCCTGCGCCGGCTGCGCCAGCATGGTATGGGCGAGGAAGAAGTCGAGGAGGCCGGCTACAATTTCCGCATGAGCGAGCTGGCCGCCGCCATCGGCCGCGTGCAGTTGCGGCGACTGCCCGGGTTTATCGAGAAACGCCGGCAGGTGGCCGGCTGGTACGCGGAGGGTCTCCGGGATCTGGACTGGCTGATTCTTCCGGATTCCTCGGACACTTCTTGGCATGCTTTCCAGTCGTACGTGGTCCGGACGACCAGCGGCGCACCAGTCACAAGAGAGCAGCTGATCGAGCAACTGAGAAGCGCCGCCATCGAATGCCAGCCCGGCGTGCGACCCGTTCACCAGCACAAGCCCTATGGAGAGTCCGCTAAAACTCCTTTACCGGTCTCAGAAGAGGCTGGAAATACGTCGGTTTTTCTCCCCATGCACGCCGAGCTCAAGCGCGAAGACGTCAAGCGAGTCTGCCGCTCCATCCGCTCCTTGACTCTGGGGTCGGGTCTTGACACTTGACACTTACACTGTTCTCAGGATGCATGTTTGATAAGTGTCAAGACCCGACCCCACCCTCCACCCTCATAACAGGAGATATATTATGCTAAACTCTTTTAAAACAATAAAGCTTTTAACTGCCCTGGCTTTCGCGACCGTACTCTTATTTGGATGTAGGACGTCAAACCGACCACTTGAAGTCAAGCATCTTTCTCATCAGCAGAGTGCAACATTATCAAGATTGCATCATGTCAAGGACCTTGAAAACGGTTTCAATCAATACCATCTAAAGAAGCCAGACGGTTCCTTGCTTTTTGTCTACGGGAAGAACCTCAGTTCTGGCGCAAAGCAGAAAATTCCGCTGCTGGTGGTTGTCTCTGGATCGGGATGCGGATCAGTGTTCAAACGGAAAAAAGATGGTTCGTTATCATCCGGATTACCTGGCCTTTTTGCCAAAGTTGCCGGTGATCGTTATGCTGTCATTGTTTTAGAAAAAAGGGGCGTGAAGTTGGGAGATGGCCAGGGGGGAACAGGAGTGGGCTGCACTGAAATCTATCACAAGTACGCAGGGTTGGATTTTCGAATAAAGGACCATCTCCTTCTTATAGAAGCAGTACAACGGTATCACTCTAAGATAATTGTCGTCGGACACTCCGAGGGAACTGACGTAGCAGCAGGACTCACCGCACGTAGTAAAGATGTGAATATGCTTGGCTTCATGTCAGGAGGGGGACCAACACAGGTTTTTGATTTCCTTGTTATGTCCAGAAAGCGTCTTCATGGCAAAGATGGTGAATTGATAGAGGAAAAAATAGGAGATCTTCTCAGTCAGTTAGAGGATGTTTTTGCTGATCCGCAGAGCAATAAAAAGATGCTATTTGGACATCCTTACAGCCGGTGGTCATCTTACTTTAGACATGCGGCGATAGATTCACTCGTTAGAATTGACGTCCCTATCTTTTTGTCGCATGGTTCGAAGGACGAATCGGTGCCCATAGAATCTGCCGATTTTATCGCTGCAGAGTTCTTGCGACGGGGCAAGAAGAATCTTACCTATAGGCGTTATTCAGGTCTCGATCACAGCTACTATTCATGCCGTCCAATGACAAAAGAGTGTGACCGAATCAAAGGCAATAAATTTCCAGAAGTGATCAGGGATTTCCTACAATGGGTTGAATCACCTAAGCAGGACGTTCCGAAGACGGTCCCGCTGAGAAGATCTCTAAATGAATGTTATCTTGTAGCAAAAGACCCATCAGTTTTTGATGATTTCCAAGAGGCATTTTCTCTTCAATCTTACGATGCGAGCACGAAGCTGACAGGACTGTTAAAAACCACCCGATCTTGTAGGGTAGTAATTGTAGCGAAGGAGAATTTTAATTGGACGACACTGCCAGGGGTAGAAGGGCTAGACTTACACCAAATCGATCTCCTTTTGAAGAGTGGGAGTCCCTTTGCCGCCACTGGAGCATTTAATGGCGTCCCGTTTTACCTATTTGGTGTTGGTCATGATAGAAAGAAGCGTGCTATGGTTCTCCGAACACTCAGCAAGGTGTCTTCAACGAGTATGAAACCGGGAACTGTCCACGAGATAGATATCCCAGGCTTCCATTGAGAGGTTCAGGAAGAAAGAATTCCGGGGTTGCTATAGCCTGGAAATGTCCTTGACTAATGTCCATGGACATGTTTGTGTGTCTATATGGAGGCAAGGGCCATGGCCGAGAAAATGAGCGCCGCGGAGTTCAAGAACAAATGCCTGAAGGTTATGGACCGGATCATGCGCACCGGCAGAGAGCTCGTGGTCACCAAGCGAGGCAAGCCGGTGGTGCGCATCCTGCCCGCTCCTCGGAAGGAGTCGGAGGAGGACCTCGATGGCATGATCCTGCACCAGGACGATGACCTCCTCTCGACCGGCGAGGACTGGCAGGCGGACCGGTGACCCGCGTCCTGCTGGATACCTGTGCCTGGATCTGGTTGGCCTCCGACCGGCAGCGATTGTCGGCGGCGGCCATGGAGGTGGTCGCAGGCGCACGCAAGGATGGAGGGGTTGGCGTGTCGGTCATCTCCTGCTGGGAAGTGGCGAAGCTGGTCGAGAAGGGTCGCCTGGCCTTCAGGATTCCGGTCCGAGACTGGATCCACCGTGCCCTGCGCCTCGATGGGCTCGCCCTGTTGGACCTGATACCGGACGTCTGCGTTGGTAGCACCGAGCTTCCCGGTACCTTCCATGGAGACCCGGCGGACCAAATTCTGGTCGCCACCGCCCGCCACCTGGGCGCCGTTCTGGTCACGCCCGACCGCGCTATCCGTGAATACCCGCACGTTCCGACGATCTGGTAACGGTGAGGGTGGGGTCGGGTCTTGACACTTGACACTTATCAAACATGCATCCTGAGAACAGTGTAAGTGTCAAGACCCGACCCCACCCTCGACCCCCCTGCTTTTGACCAGCCGGTAGAGCTCCAGAACCAGCCGATCAATACCCTCGCCGGTTACCGAGGAAACCGGGATGAGGGTAAATCCCCTGGAACCCAGGTGTTTGGTTGCCGCTTCCACCAGTGAGCGGGCTTCTGCCAGGTCTATCTTGGAGATGGCGACTACACGCGGTTTTCCGGCCAACTCGGAGTCGAACAGCTCCATCTCTCGTTCCAGCGAATCGAACCGCTTGATCAGCAGATCGGGGTCCGGTTCTTCTCCGGGTTCCCAGGTGATCAGGTGCACCAGGACCGTGCAGCGCTCCACGTGCTTGAGGAACCGGTGGCCGAGCCCGATACCCTGGTGGGCGCCTTCGATCAGCCCGGGAACGTCGGCGATTACGAAGCTGTCATTATCCCCGGCGGCCACCACGCCCAGCGTGGGCACCAAAGTGGTGAAGGGGTAGTCGGCGATCTTGGGCTTGGCGTGGGAGATGCGGGAGACCAGCGTGGATTTGCCGGTATTGGGAAAACCCACCACGCCTACGTCGGCCAGCAGCTTCAGCTCGAGCCGCAACCTGCGTTCCTTACCGAGTTGGCCGGGCTCGGCCTTGGTTGGGGCCCGCTGGGTAGAGCTCTTGAAGTGAATGTTACCCCGTCCGCCCGCACCGCCCCGAGCGGCTACTAACTCCGCTTCGTGGCGGTTTAGATCGGAAAGTAGCTCGTTGGTGTCCCGATCGTAGACCAGGGTTCCCACGGGCACATGAACAATCAGGTCCTGGCTGGACGCTCCGTAGCGATCTTTGCCCATGCCCGGCCGGCCGCTATCCGCCCGGTAATGGCGGGTGTAGCGATGATCCAGCAGCGTGGAAAGCTGTTGGTCTGCCCGGAGGATTACGCTCCCGCCCCGTCCCCCGTCGCCGCCGTTCGGTCCCCCCCTGGGTATGTAGCGCTCCCGCCGAAAAGAGACACAGCCGTCCCCGCCCTTGCCGGATTTTACATTGATCTCCGCTTCGTCGACGAATTTCATAACTTCAGTTCCCGGTTCCCAGTTACACTACACCCCTTGAGAAGCGAGTGAAAATCAAGTGTATCGTTTATTAAACTGAGAACTGGGAACTGAAGTTATGATGCGGCGGGCTCGACCCAGGCGCGTCGGCGGAAACGTCCCATGCGTTCATAGTGTACGATCCCGTCCACCTTGGCAAAGAGTGTGTAATCCCGGCCCATGCCGACGTTCATTCCCGGGTGGATCTTGGTGCCCAGCTGTCTTACCAGGATATTTCCGGCCTTCACTTTCTGTTGTCCGAAAATCTTCACTCCGCGACGCTGACCCGCGCTGTCGCGTCCGTTGCGGGTGGCGCCCTGTCCCTTTTTATGTGCCATGACCGCGCTCCTTCTCTCAGGATTCGATCTCGGTGATCTCGACCCGGGTGTACGACTGGCGGTGCCCCTGTTTCTTCTTGTATCCCTTGCGTCGCTTGAACTTGAACACCACGATTTTCTTCGACCGGTCCTGTTCGACGATTCGGGCGGAGACCGAAGCCCCGGACACATGCGGCGTGCCGACCTTCACGTCCGGAGTGCCTCCGACCATCAGCACCTCGTCGAAGCGCACGTTGTCGCCTACCTCGCCCGGGACCTTTTCGATCTTGACCAGGTCCCCCTTGGCAACCCGGTACTGCTTGCCGCCTGTCTTCACCACTGCATACATGACTCACTACTCCTTGCTTAAGAGCACGTAAAACTATGGAGTTTTTGGATACTTGTCAAGATCTTTCGGAATTGCTTCATGCGGGGGCCTTTTGGGATCTCCTCCGCGAGGTTGTCAGAAACCAGTGATATTTCTAATAAAAAGCTTCACTTGTTCCGGGTGCCGACCAGCGTTTTCAGTTTCTCGGTCATGTGCGGGTGGGCGGCCGCGCCGTTTTCGGTGATGATGGCGTGGATCAGGTTGTTGGGAGTGACATCGAAAGCCGGGTTGAGCACCGGCACTTCTTTGGGTGCAAAGCAGGTGTTCCGCGGGGTGGTGATCTCGGCGGCGTCGCGTTCCTCGATGGGAATCTGTTCGCCAGTGGCCAACGATAGATCCACCGTGGAAGTGGGCGCGGCCACGTAGAAGGGGATACCGTGCTGGTGGGCCAGCACGGCGACTGTGTAGGTGCCGATTTTATTAGCCGTGTCCCCGTTTTGGGCGATTCGGTCTGCCCCGACTACGCAGGCTTGCACTTTTCCCAGGCGCATCAAGTGGCCGGCCGCGTTGTCGCAGATCAGGGTTACCGGGATCCCGTCGCGCATGAGTTCCCAGGAGGTCAGCCGCGCCCCCTGCAAGAGCGGGCGGGTTTCGTCGGCGTAGACGTGGATGTCCTTCCCCGCTTCCACTGCCGCCCGGATGACGCCCAGGGCGGTGCCGTAGCCCGCGGTGGCCAGGGCCCCGGCGTTGCAGTGGGTCAAGACCCAGCCCCGGTCGGGCATGAACTCGGCACCGTGCCTCCCGATGGACTGACAGGCCCAGATGTCCTCCTCGCGGATTCTCTGCGCTTCTTCAAGCAACCCCGAGCGGATGGCCGCCGCGTCCTGCCCGGACAATTCATCCAGCTTCTTTTTCATCCGGTCGATGGCCCAGAACAGATTCACCGCGGTCGGCCGCGTACCGGCCAGGACAGCGCCGGCCTCTTCGACATTCCGAGACAGTTCGAGTGGATCGTTTCCGGTGTACAGGCGCGCCGCATGGGCCATTCCCAGGGCCGCGGCGACGCCGATGGCCGGCGCCCCGCGGATGTCCAGGCAGCGGATGGCCCGGGCCACCTCGTCGACGGTCTTCAGATCCACCCAGACCTCTTGGTCGGGAAGCAGAGTCTGCTTGATGATGTGCACGCCCCCATCGTTCCAGGAAACCGGTGACAGCATTGATACCTCCTTAAACTCCGCATACTACTTTAGCGGGCCACTTGATTTCAACCGCGGCTCGTGCTGGGAGATCCGGAGATGCCGGAATCTCCCACCCCATTTCCGGTCAATCCCAATCTCCCGCGTAAAAAGGGACACTTACGAAGAGGACCACGAGTAAATTATCTCACCAGTATAGTGGCACCGCGTATATTGAGT
>JAUXGL010000188.1 GCA_030622135.1 Deltaproteobacteria bacterium | reverse complement strand
CGAAGCCATACGTCTTCCAGATCAGCCGCGCCCCGTGGAACGGTACCTGCAAAGACGATAGTCTTTGCGGTTAGGTGCAGCTCGTCCTGCCTCGGGCTGCGGTGCGTGCAGGCATGGTGAATCCCAGAGGCTTTCCGGAAAGTCCCAGCCTCTTGCGCGCCTGCGGGCTGAGCGCGCCGTAGGTGCGCAATTGGTGCCTGTGGGCGTGGGGGATGCGCTGGGCACCCAAGGGCACTGCTTTGCTGAGAGCCAAGCGATGAAGTCGATGGCATCGGCGCTGAGCACATCGGTATCGTGCACGGCATGCTTTCAGGGAGATTGGTAGTGAACGGTGTGTGAGACCGGGTCGTAGTGAATGCCTCCAGAGGCGACACCGAAAGGTGCGGCAAAAGCCGCCGAGGGATGACGCGACATGTACAGCAGGAGGTCCTCGAGCCGATTCCTCTGTCCTGCCCGGACCCTTCGTGAGGCATCCAGGGAGAATCCAGAGTGCTCCCGACGACCCCAAAGACCATACAAACCATGGAGTCGTCCTCAGAAAAGCCGGAGGCTTTTCGGGTTGAGGGCAGCCGAGCAAGCAGTCGCATAGATTCTCCCCGAGAGTTCCTCTGCTGACCAGCCACTCGAGCACCCGCCGGCGAAGCAGCGAAGCAGTACCAGTGAGCGAAGCGAACGGTTTGGTGTGCCTCGCAGAGGGCCCTGGTGTCCTTCCCTCTCATCCGGGGCAGGAGGGGTACGAAGGTGCCGTCGGACAGGAAGCCCCCGTCGGTTGCGCAGACGTGTGGATGGGAACGTAAAGAACTCTGATTCATTAAATGTCTTGCCACTTCTGCTCAGAATTTCATTTGTAAGCGACTAAAATATCGCCCGGTGCCCAAAATGAGATCAGTGCCAGTCCACACCGCTTCACCAACCAACTGCTTCGGCTTGTTCTCCATGCTCATTGGCCTCCAGCTGTCTACCGCCGGGGAATAAAAGCCTCCGGTGCCATCGACAACAATCATCTCGGCACTTCCCGGATCCCAAATGACGAGCTCACCGGTCGAGCCTGTCGGGGCATCCACCATTGAAATGGCCGTCCACGTGTTCCCGCCCGGATCGTATCGAGCGCCTTCCTGACCGGTTCAGACAATGACCTCGGTACCGGTCCAGACCATGCCAGGGCCCCGGAACGGGTCGTCGGCCGTGGTGGGCTCGTCTGTTGACGACATGCTTACCCATGTGTCCGTGCTGGGATTGTACCGCCCACCCGGTTGGGTCGCTCCACCCCAGACGATGATCTCAGTTCCGGTCCAAACTGCGCTGTGATTCCGCCCCCGGTTGGAGCGTTCTGTGTCGTGATCGGAGTCCAACTGTCAGTAGCCGGATCGTAGCGTCCACCATCGTTGAGCACCTCGCCGACCGTGCTCCCCCAACGGTCACCCCAAACGAGCATCAAGCCGATCTCCTCCGCCCAGACCATGGAATGCCCGTCGCGCGCCATGGGGGCATCGGTGGTCGAGGTGTCGACCCAACTATCGGTAACTGGATTGTAACGTGCGCCGGTATTGTGCCGGTTAGTACGGGTCAGCCCACCCCACAAAATCAGCTCAATGTCGGTCCAAACCACACCGAAGGCCAATCGGCGCCAACGGTATGAAGAGAGCGGCGCGCCGGTTGTGCTCGTTGGCTGCCAGAGATCGGCGATCGGGTCAAAACGCGCCCAAGGCTCGTACGTCCGCCCCCAAGCAACCACTTCGCTGCCCGTCCAAACAGCGGCGTCAAAGACAGGCCTCTCTGGCTCGACCCGCGGGGTAATGGCAGCCCAGGTATCACTGTATGGATCGTAACGGCCCCCAACATCGAGATACACATCCGGTTTGCCATAGGCAAAGTCGATATCCCCACCCCACACGATCGCTTCCACACCGGTCCACAGACATGGGCGTCCAACTGTTGGTTGCGGGGTCGTAGCGGCCACCACCCAGTCTGCCCCAAATGATAGCCTCTTCACCGGTCCAGACAGCGAGGGGATTGGCTTGTGCTGGAGGGGCTCCCTCCATTGCCATCGCCTCCCAGGTATCGGAGGTTGGATTGTATCTTGCTCCGTCCCCCAAGGCCGAGCCATCCAATCGTCCTCCCCACACAATCATCTCGGTCCCAGCCCAGACCGTCACATGCTCCATTCGTTCGGATGGCTGGCCGACAGCGTTCATTGGAAGCCATGTGTCCGACACTGGATCATAACGACCTCCGCTATCACCCGCCCAAACCAAAAGCTCCGAGTCAGACCAGACGCCGTGGACATCCACCCGGTTTGCAGGCGCCCCGGTCGCATTCATATGGCGATGCCTTTGGGTCAACGGATCGTAACGCACACCGTCTCTCGGCCCGGAGTTGGAAGAGCCCGGACCCCTGCCACCCCATACCAACATCTCTATCCCGGTCCACACCGCAACACCGCCTCGCGACAAACGAGGCACTTCGTAATCGAGCCACACATCGGCCCCTCGAATCACAAAACGCAACAGATTGGTTGATTGTGTTGTGCTCGTCACGAGCGTGAGATCGTGCTCGCCGGCCGCCAATCCGTCGGGAACCGTGATCTCCACGTTCTCTTGCGTCTAGCTGACAACAGACGTGGTCACTCCGCCGATCTGCACCTCGCCGGCACTGTCGCCGAAATCGTCACCTGTCAACACGACTGTCTCACCCGCCACTCCCAGCAGTGGACGCATCGTGTCGATCCAGGGAATCGTTTCGTAGACCCTGGGTGCTCCCGCTGTGCCAGAACGGTCAACGACAACGTTGTGGCCACCAGCGTCGAGACCCCGAGGGGCAATCACGGTGATGACTTCCCGATGCCAGGCAATAATCGAGGCTGGCATGCCGTCGACAGTCACACTGCCCGGACTCGATCCAAAAAAATCTCCTCGAATGGTCAAGGGACGGCCCGTCGAGCCAACAGCAGGAATGAGGGTATCGATGCGAGGGGGTGGAGGCGCCACGACTTGCACGTCGAGTGTGCCTGGATTTGAAGACGCAATGCCATGCCGTTGAAGGCTGGATCCGGGGTATACGTAAAACCGCCTTCGGGCCGGAGACTCAGCGTCCCGTGGGTGGGCGAATTCACCAGGTCAGCGTAGAGGCCCAGGCCTTGGTCGCCAGAATCATTGGCCAATACACCAGCAGCGTCTCCGACTTCGAGGACGCTATCTTGATCTGTCGAATAACTGTCGGGTTTGGCTACCGGCCCGTTGTCGTCACCAGTCACCGCTCCATCACTGCACCCTTGCACAGAGATCGAAAAAAACCCGACCAGCACGAAACACCAGAATTCTCGTGTAATCATCGCTATTCTCGACGGATAGTTGTAGCCGGGTAGGCCGGAGGAATCTCACCACCAGCCCCCCCACAGATCCGTACGTGAGCCTCTCGACTCATACGGCTCGTGCCAGCCATTCTCTTGAAGCCTCACGACTTCAAGACGACGTAGAGAAATAGTTTGGCTCCTCCCAGTTTCCTGGTTGGCCCTATCCGCATTGAGCTGACTCATATCCCTCGCTCCATTCTCATTACAAGAACTTCACCACTACTACGAACTCACGCCGTCCGTTTTATCGGACGGTGCAAAAACGTACACTTGCTGGCCTCTTGCAAGTTGTCAAAGTTACTCGGTGGACGCGTTTTGTTGTGACGGCATGGCCGGCCTCCGGCAGACCTCAATCTGCAGCTTTTTGATTGTTTTCTGTGTGGGTACTCCGCGTACGTCCCAGCCCCGGATGCGGTAATAGGACGCCAGCATGGGCTCCAGAGGAACGCCGCTTTCCTGGTTGGGGAAGATGGACTCGTGGGTAAGCCGGTGTGGCAGGGTGTCGTCCATGTTGCTCAGGCCTTCGCGGAGGTTGTAAAGCCTTTCCAGGTTGACGACTCGTTCACCGAGCTCGTTGATGTCGCCCATGCCCACTTTCCTGCCGGTTACGGTGGAAAGGAACTTCTCGAACCAGAGCAGTTGGGCCGGGTTCTTCAGCTTGAGCATCAACCGTATCACCGGGCCGGCGTGGGGCATTGCTCCGGTCAGTAGCTTGTAGCTCAGCGAGTTGGGATCCATCTTGAAGGCTCCGGCGGGAATGGTGGCGTAGGTGGAGAAGTAGCACATGGTAAGCGAGGATATGGCAGCATTGGAATTCTGCTGGAATATCACCAGCTCCGGCTTGCTGTGGGTCGAATGGGGGTCGAGGGAAATCGGGCCGGTGGCTTCCAGGTACATGACGCTTCCCCGAATGTGGCAGCCGCCGCGGTTGTTGACGGCGTACTCCAGGCCCTGGCCGAAACACCCCCGGGGATCGTAGGCGGGAAGCTCCATGCCCTTCACGTGGATGGCGTATTCCTTACCGCCGTACTTCTCGGACATCCTTCGCGTGGCATCGGCCAGATCCTCACCCAGCTCGCGGCGGTGGGCGGTGTCCTCGATCGCCTGCTTATAGGCTTCGACGTTGCCCCAGCTCAGGTTGCTCTTCAGTAGGCCGCGCTCGGTGAGCTCGGTGGCGAACCCGATGGTATTGCCGCAGGAGATGGTGTCCAGCCCCAGGTCATCGCACAGCTCACCCAGCTCCACGATGGTCTTCAGGTCGAAGATGCCCAGGTTGTTTCCTAGCAGGCCGATGGTCTCGTATTCCGGGCCCTTGGTTTCGCGGCCGTCGATCTTGACGCGACGGCCGCAGCGGATCGGGCAGGCCAGGCAGCCGTCGTTGCGCACCAGGATGTCGTCACGCATCTTTTCGCCGGATATTTCCACGCTGCGTTGGTCCTGTCCGGCCTGGAAGTTGCGCGTGGGGATGATGTTCCGCCCGGCGGTGGTCATGACCAGGTTGGCGGTGCCCAATTCCGGCAGGATTCGGCCGGTCATCGGGTGGGCGAGCAGGAACTTGGTGATGTCCTTCTGGAGCTGCTTGTATTCGTACGGCTTGGCGATGGGGATTGGTTTCTTGCCGTCGGCGATCACCGCTTTCAGGTTCTTTGACCCCATAACCGCGCCGGTGCCCCCGCGTCCCGCCACGCGGTTTTGGCTCACGATACAGGCGTAGCGGACCCGGTTTTCGCCGGCCGGGCCGATCACCGCCTGGCCGTATGACTCCGGCAGCGCGTTCTGGGTGTCGCGGGTTCCCTGGCCCCACAGGTGGGAGGCATCCTTGATCTCGGCGCCTGCCTCGGTGATTTCCAGATACACCGGCTTTTTGCTTTTGCCCCGGATCAAGACGGCGTCGTAACCGGCCTTTTTCAGCTTGGTGGCGAAGTTGCCGCCACAGTGGGAATCGGCCAGCGTGCCGGTCAGGGGCGACTTGGTGGTTACCACGAAGCGGTTGGACTGGGGCGCGCCGGTTCCGGTCAAAGGACCCACCGAGAAGATCAGCACCATGTTTTCATCGAAAGGATCCAGGCCCGGTTCGGTTTCGTCGTACAGCATACGGATGCCCAGCCCACGGCCACCGACGTACAACTCCTGGTCGCGCCGGTCGAAACGCAGCTCCTGGATCTCGGAAGTGGAAAGATTCACGTCCAAGTACTGGTTCATGCTTCCGCCGGGCATGGGTCACCCCCGACTAAGTTTGTAGCCCCGCGGGATACGAAGGTCAAGGATTCCTTGTTCCGGCAAGTCCTTGCCGCTATGATCAGTGGTGGCATGCGCTTCGGGTTTTTTGCAATCATCCTCGTCGTCGGGAGCACCGCACTGGTTCTCGGTCACATCTATGTCTACCGGCGCCTGGTGCGGGATTTGAAATTCCGCCCGGTTTTCAGGCGTATGTGTATTGGAATGTTGATCGTGCTGGCTTGTCTGATTCCGCTAGGGTTTGTCCTGCCCTGGCTGGTCTCGCGGGTCTACCTGGGACCGGTGATGTTTGTGACGTTTTTCTGGCTGGGTTTACTGTTCTACTTGGTACTGTTTCTGGGCTTGTCCGATCTTGGCCGACTGGTGGCCGGATTGGTGCGGCGGTTACAAAAAACGGCGAAGCCCGACGTTGACCTGGAGCGCCGGGCCTTTCTGGCCCGGGTGGTGGCTTCCTCGGCCCTGGTGGGCAGCGGGGCCGTAACGGGTCTGGGTGTGGGTTCGGCGTTCGGCGGTTTTAACACCCCCGAAGTGCCCGTGCGACTGAACCGGCTGCCCCAGGCGCTTTCGGGGTTTAGAATTGCCCTGCTCTCCGACCTGCATATGGGCCCGATGTTGGGCCGGCGTTTTCTCGATGCGGTGGTCGAGAAAACCAACTCGTTGAAGCCGGATCTGGTGGCCATTACCGGCGATGTCGTGGACATGCCGGTACGCCTCCTGGGTGAGGACGTCTCGGCCCTGCGCAACTTGCGTTCTCGCTTTGGCACGTATCTCTCGACTGGAAACCACGAGTTCATCCACGGGGTCGAGCCCTGGATGGATTTCTTCCGTTCGTTGGGCATCCTGGTGCTGGACAACCGGCACCTGCCGGTGGGGGATCCCGGGCCCGGCGGTGCCAGTTTCGACCTGGCGGGCATCCACGACCACCGGGCGGCGGTCTTCGACTCCCGGTACCGGCCCGATCTGGAAGCGGCCCTGGCCGGGCGCGATCCCGACCGGGAACTGGTGCTGCTTGCCCATCAGCCCACGCAAGTCTATCAGGCTGCCGAGGCCGGGGTGGGTTTGCAGCTTTCCGGACATACCCACGGGGGCCAGATATTTCCTTTTACGTTCTTGACCTGGTTGAGCCAGCCGTACATCTCCGGACTTCACCGGCACGGCCGGCACACCCAGATTTACGTGACCCGGGGGACCGGCTTCTGGGGTCCGCCCATGCGCGTCCTGGCAAAGCCGGAGATCACCTGCATCGTGCTGGTTTCTTAACCCTGCATTTTCGAGAAGGGGGGCTCGCCTCTTCCAAAGTAGTAGCCCTGCAGCAGCAGTGGGCATCCCAGGCTGACGGTGATCTCTTTGTCCTCCGGTGTTTCGATGCCGTGGGCGATCACCTCGATGTTTTCGTCGGCGCAGTGCTCCATGAAGTGCTTGACCAGGCGATAGGCATGTTCGTCCTCACGTATCCCGCGCAACATGGCTATGTTGAGCTTGATGAAGTCGGGCTCTAGCTGGACCACTGAGTTGAGACCCATGTAGCCGGAGCTTAGATCGTCTAAGGCGATCTTGAATCCATGCGCACGCAGTTTCTGCATGGTGTTTTTCAGGCGCTGGTGATCGATGATGGTGCGGCTGCTGGTGATCTCGAAGACCACGCGGTCAACCCATGGCCTCAGGCAGGGCTCCGGGGCTACCAGTTGGGGGTCGTTCAGTTCCTGGGGGTGCAAGTTCATGAAAAGACAGAAATTCTCTGGGAGCTCGCGCATGGGGGCCACCGCTCCCTCGCGCAGGACCCGTCCCAGATCTACGATTCGTCCGGCCCGTTCGGCCGCCTGGACCAACTCGGTGGGCGAGGAGAACACGGAATGGGTGGGCCGGCAGAGCGCTTCGTAGCCGAATACGTCGAGTGAGCCGGAGCGGATGATGGGCTGAAATACGAATTGGAACGTACGGTCGGAGATGGTGCTTTCCAGGGCGCAAAGCTGCTTGACGTCGGGGCCGGCTTCCCAGGTTTGGCTGGTGTCGGGTGCGGCCAACTCGGGTGTATAGGCCACCACCCGGTTGCGTCCGAAGTTCTTGGCGGCGCGGAGCGCACGGTCGGCGGCGTCGATGAGGACATCGCGCTCGGATCCGTCCACGGGTAAAGCCGCCAGGCCGATGGAAACGGTTACGCCGGGGAGCCCGGTGCCGAAATCATACTGTTCGATGCAGTTGCGCAGTCGCTCGGCCGTGGTAGCTGTTCCGCCCTTGGTGGTCTCGGGTAGCATCAGCACGAACTCGTCCCCCCCGTAGCGCGCCGCGATGTCGTGCTTGCGGAGGCGGAAGTGGATGTCCGATCCCTGCGATTCGCCGCGCAGTATGTCCGCGATGCCCTTGAGTAACTCATCGCCGTGCTTGTGCCCCAACTTGCCGTTGATGGACTTGAAGTTGTCGATGTCCACGAACATCAGTCCCAGTACGCGGCCGCACCGGTTGGACCGGCTGACTTCCTTACCCAGGCGTTCCTGGAAGTAGGCGTGGTTGTTCAATCCGGTCAGCGGGTCGTGGGTGGCCATGGCCGCCAGTTGCTCTATCTGGGTGTCCTTGCTTTTCAACTCGCTGACGGTTTTATGGTGTTCGCGCCTCTGCAGCAGCCGATCCACCACGTGCCGGATCCGCTCGCGGAAGCCGTTGATGTCTATGGGCTTTAGCAGGTAGTCTTGGACATTGAAGCGTATTGCCTGGATAGCCGAATCCAGGTCGGCATAGCCGGTGACGATCACTACCGCGCAGTCATTCCGCTCCTCGAAGAGTTTCTCGGCTAGCTGCAATCCCTCGCCGTCGGGAAGATTCTTATCGACGATCACCAGGTCGAAGGTCGTGCGGGAACACAGCTGAATTGCCGCTTCGAGAGTGCCCGCGATTTCAACGGAGAATCCTTCGGGGTCCAGGACCTGTTTCAAAAGCTCCTGGGCCGCAGGCTCACCGTCGACCAGCAGGGTATTGAGGCCCTGGCCGAGTCCGACATGCATCCTACAATCTCCCACCCACTATGCGGCAACCCAAGCACCACGAACGCAGCACCCTTGAAAGGATAGGGCCGCTGAAAAACGCGTCCACCGCGCAAAATACATACACTGACTTTGTATCTCCGTCTGGGTGGTGATGTCAATGTCCTTGGCATATCTTGACGTTTCTACCTAATATCGCTTATATTTCAAGCATGTGAAAAATGACTATAGTGAGCCTTTGACAGTTGCTTTGTGCTCAAGGGGATCGATGTCGTTCGGGAGAACGCTATGCAAATCAAGACATCCGATGTTGAAGATATTGCGAGGATGGCGATCTTTTTTTTGTGGATACTCGGGTTTGTCTTTACCGCGCCCGTTTATGCCCGGCCCGGGGAGAATATACACTTTGAACGGATTTCCCGTGAACAGGGCCTGTCCCAGGTTTCAGTCCTTTGTATAATTCAGGACCGGCAGGGTTTTATGTGGTTTGGTACACAGGATGGCTTGAATAAATACGATGGATACCAATTTGTCATCTATCGTCATGATCCGGGAAATATCAACAGTTTGAGCGGTAATTACATCAGGTCGATTCATGAAGATACTGTTGGCAACCTGTGGATTGGGACACAGGGTGGCGGGCTCAATAAATTCGATCGAAAGACTGAAACCTTCACCCGTTACCAAAACCAGGCCGATAACCCAAAGAGTCTCAGTGAAAACCAGGTCTGGTCGATTTATGAAGATACCGACGGCAACCTGTGGATTGGGACACGGGGAGGCGGGCTCAATAAATTCGATCGAAAGACGGAAACCTTCACCCGTTACCAAAACCAGGCTGATAACCCCAAGAGCCTCAGTGACAACCGGGTCAGGTCGATTTATGAAGATGCCGAAGGCAACCTGTGGATTGGGATTTTGGGAGGTGGTCTCAATAAATTCGATCGAAAAACTGAAACCTTCACCCGTTACCAAAACCAGGCCGATAACCCCAAGAGCCTCAGCCACAACAATGTTTTATCGATTTATGGCTCTTCTCCCTGTCGAGTGGGTGGTTTCGGCCTAGATTTGCGGCAGCATGCACGTGAGAATCTTCAAGCGTAGGTACTCCTCGTCGCGCAGCCCATACGCCCGG
>JAUXGL010000235.1 GCA_030622135.1 Deltaproteobacteria bacterium | reverse complement strand
GGAATTTTTACATGGTCAGGCGGGCCAGCTTCCGCTTGGCGCGATCGATGTTCTCCTTGGCGCCCCAGTTGTAGGGATCGTAGCGAACGGCCTTTTCCCAAAACAAGATGGCCTTGCGATAGTGTCCGGCGGCCTTCTGCGGGCACGGCTTTCTCGCGGCCAGGCTTCCTAAAACCCCGTGGCCCAGGCCCAGCTTGTACAAAAGCTCCACCTTCCCAGAATCCAGCTTCAAGGCGGCTTCGTAGCGATCCATGGAGTCCCGGTAGCGCTTCTGGTCATACAGCGCGTCTCCCTCGCTCAGCAGGGCTTCGACCTTCTTGGCCTGGGCGGTCTTGATCCGTAGCGACACCGGGATCAGATCGGGTATCTTAAGCGGGGCCTCGGCCGGTGGCGCCGCCTGCTTGGGCGATTCTGCCTGCACCGGCTCCTTTGGAGCTTCTTCCTTCTTCCGCTGGATGACCACCTTGGCGAACTTGGATGCGAGCGGTTCCTCCTTCTTTTGAACCACTCCGACCCTTTTCAATGGAAGCTCGTCCATCACCATGCGGGTGTCGCTGCGGATCTTGCCCGAGAACGACCGGAGGAACTCGAAGTCGGCTATACCTTCCTCGCGGACCCACATCTTTCCGCGGATCTGATTCTTGGAAATGGCGCCCTTGTACATGTGCTCCAGCCGGTAACGCTCCCCCTGGAACTCCGGATGCAGCACCCGGTAGAAGGTAATCTGGTTGTCCTTGTGCTCCACCTTGAAATTGGTGTCCCCGGAATTGAGCGCCTGGTAGGACCACTCCCCGGAGTAATTCCTGGCCGCCCGCGCCTGCGGGATCCAGGCCAGGGCCAGGAGTGCCAGGAGAATCGGGATCTTCTTCATGTTGAGTGCTCCTTTCCATGAGTGGTGGTAACGGAAGGACATACCACTTTTGCTCCCGGCCTGGTACCTTCTTTTGAAACCTAAATGAACACGACCAGGAGGTGGTCGCCCATTTTTTGTTCCCATTGAGTACAAACATAAGCAGAATCGGACGCTTCCCGCAAACCTCGGGAAACCCGTTGACGCTCTGGTCCGTTCGTGCTACTCCGTGTTTTCGAGGCGCAAATACAAACACATATTGATTGAAACGGAGGATGCCGATGGACAAGAAAGTGGCCATTGTCGGGATAGGGACGACGGGTTTTCGGGCCACCACGCCCGACGTCTCCTATCGGGAGCTGACCTACGAGGCAGCCACCAAGGCTTATCTCGACGCCGGGATCGAACCGCAAGAGGTGGGGGCTTTCGTGGCGACCTCGGAGGATTTCCTGGAGGGCTACAGTATATCGGACGAGTATTCGCCCGATCAGCTCGGCGCCGTCCTCAAGTCCATTCACACCGTTCCCGGAGACTTCATCCAGGGCCTGGGCAACGGGGTCATGCTGATCATGTCCGGATACGCCGACATCGTGGTGGTCCAGGGCATGAGCAAGGCCTCCAACATGGTGACCAAGGGAGACCTGCTCACCTTCGCCGCCGACCCCTTCGCCTGGCGGCCGTTGCAGGAAAGCCCCCACGCCATCGCCGCCATGGAGATGAACCGTTTCCTGTACGAGAGCGGCAACACCATCGAGCAGTGCGCCCAGGTGGTGGTCAAGAACCGCCGCAACGCGCTACTAAACCCGCGCGCGGCGCTGGGCGCGGCCCTGGAGTTGGAGGACGTCCTGAACGCCGACCCGGTGGCCGAACCCCTGTGCCGGCTGGACATCGCCCAGCACGCCGACGGCGCGGTCGTGTGCGTCCTGGCCAGCCAGGAGAAAGTCGGCAGCCTGAAGGGCAACCCCATCTGGGTCCGCGACGTCTCCTGGGCCACGGAGACCAACGCGCTGGACAGCCGCACCTGGGGCGAGGCGGTGTATATGCAGCTGGCCGCGGAGAAGGCCTACCGCATGGCCGGCATCCGCACGCCGGCTAAAGAAATCGACTTCGCCGAGTTGAACGACGAGTACTCCTACAAGGAGCTGCAGCACATCGAGGCGCTGGGACTCTGCGCCTGGGGAGAATCCGGCAAGCTCAGCGAGATCGGCTGGAGCGAGCGCACCGGCGAGTTCCCCGTCAACACGGCGGGTGGATGCCTGGGCTGCGGACACCTATTCGAGTTGGACGGCGGCCAGAAAGTCCTGGATGCCGTCCTGCAGCTTCGCGGCCAGGCCGGAGAGCTGCAGTTGAAAACCGCAAACACCGCAGTGGCCGCCGGCTGGCGTGGGGTTCCGACCACGACCGGCGCGGTGGTAGTGCTGGGCAACTAAGGGAGACGCGCCATGGGATACCGAAAAGTAGCAGTAGTCGGAGCCGGAATCACCAAGTTCGCTCGTTACGCCCAGGAGACCGTGAGCGAGCTGTCCTACGAAGCGACCAAGATGGCCCTGGACTCTTGCGAGATGAACCTATCCCAGATCGACTGCGTTTCGGTGGGCACCGCGCCCGACGCCTTCGACGGGATCCACATGAACGGCGAGGCCATGGCCGAGGGCAGCGGCGGCTGGTGCAAGCCGGTAATGCGCAACTACGTCGGCGGCGGCACCGGGGTGATGAGCGCCATCCACGGCTGGCAGCACGTGGCCTCGGGGATGTTCGACACCTGCCTGGTGGTGGCCGAGGAGAAGATGTCCTCGGCCTTCCCCCACCCGGCCGGAGCGTTTTTGACCATCTTCGACCACACCACCGAGCAACCGCTCATGCCCACGCTCTTGTGGATCTTCGCCATCGAGATGCAGCGCTTCATGGCCACCCACGGATACGACAAGAAGGACATCGCCCGGGTAGCGGTCAAGAATAAGGGCAACGCGCTCAACCACCCCAGCGCCCAGCTAGGCGCCGAGATCACGGTCGAGGACGTGCTCAACTCCGAGATCATGGCCTACCCGGTCAACCGCCTGGACGTCAGCCCCACTTCCGACGGCGCCGTGGCCCTGGTGCTGGCCGCCGAGCACGTAGCCAGACGAGTAACCGAAAAGCCGGTGTGGATCGACGGCGTGGGCCACGCCCTAGACAGCGCCTACTGGTGCACCCGAGACCTCTACTACCCCGACTACGTCGAGGTGGCCGCGCGCAAGGCCTACGAAATGGCCGGGATCAAGGAGCCCCACAAGGAAATCCACATCGCCGAGCCCTACGATCCATTCACCTACAAGGAACTGCACCACCTCGAGGGCCTGCAGCTGGCCCCGCGGGGCGGTTCGGTGAAAATGCTGATGGACGGGCACTTCGATCGCGACGGCAACCTGCCCACCTGCCCCTCCGGCGGGCTTCTGGGCGTGGGCAATCCCATCGCCGCCGCCGGTCTGATGAAGGTGGCCGAGATCTTCTGGCAACTGCGCGGCGAGGCCGGCAAGCGCCAGGTTCCCGGGCAACCCAAGTGCGGCCTGGCCCAGGCCTGGGGCGACCTGATGCAGGTCGGAACCGTCGTGGTCATGCGAGCCTGAGGAGAATAGCCATGGATATCAAGCACCAGAAAAAGATCGACAAGACCGTCACGTCGCTGAGAAAAAAAGACGTGACCGGCGGCAAGGTCGTCACCGAGAGCTGGGAGCCCAACCTGGAATACGCCTGGGACAACGGCCCGGCGATTTCCCGCTACCTGGCCGAGTTGAAGAAAGGCAAGCTGATCGGCAAGCGCTGCAACAAGTGCGACCGGGTGCTGCTGCCGCCGCGGATGTTCTGCGAGATCTGCTGGCGGCCCACCGACGAGTGGGTCTACGTGGAGGACACCGGAACGGTCAACACATTCTGCATCTCCCACGTGGACTGGAAGGCCGGACGCCTGAATATCAAAGGCGGCGTGCGGCCCTTCACCCCGGCGGTGATCGAGATCGACGGGGCTTCCAAGGGGATGGGCATCCTGCACATGATCGACAAGACCAATCCCAAGAACATCAAGATGGGCATGCGAGTCAAGGCGGTCTGGAAGCCCGCCGAAAAGCGCGAGGGATCCATCACCGACATAGAGTACTTCAAACCCATCGGCAAGAAGAAGTAAGGAGAAACGCCATGGCCTTGATCGAAAGACTGCAGAACCGACCGGACGCCACTTACTGGCCCGGCAAGATCCCCATGACCTATATCTACACCGCCGGGCGAGCGGGAGAGGCATTCTTTAAAAAGCTGCGCGACTCGGGGAAGTTCATCGGCGCTCGCTGCGAAGACTGCGACCTGACCTACTTCCCCCCGCGGATCTTCTGCGAGTGCTGCTTCAACCGCATCGAGGGCAACTGGGTCAACGTGAAAAACCGCGGCGTGGTCCACACCCTGACCATCTGCCACGAGACCTACGACGATAAGCCCAAAGAAACGCCCTCCATCGTGGCCTTCATCCGTTTCGAAGACACCGACGGCGGGATGTTCCACCGCCTGGGCGACGTAGACTACGAGGACTGCTACATCGGCATGCCGGTAGAAGCCGTGCTCAAGCCCAAGACCCAGCGCAAGGGCGGCATCCTGGACATCAAGCACTTCCGACCCCTGTAGCAACGTCAGAACTTAGGGGATCGAGTAGTAGTAGAATCAGAGAATCAGGGGTCAGGTAATACCACTTGACACTTAAACCGCTGTTTTTCTGGTGGGTTAAGCAAGTGAGCGCAACAAAAGTTTATGTATCAAGTAGTATTACCTGACCCCTGATTCTGATTCCTGATTCCCGAATTCCCCTACCGAATCGGCCTCCAGATCCACGCCGTCCACCCATCAGATCTTTGAGGGTCCGAATTGGAAATCTGAGAGAATTGAGCTCTTGGAAAAGCCTAACCGATTGTATTTTAGCGGTTTTGCCCTGGATGGGCACGGCACGATATTTGCGTACGTAAAGCTGCAATAACACAATAATAATTCTTCATGGAGGTATTGAAATGAGCAAGCGAAAATCAGGACGGTCAATTGGCCTGATCGCCATGTTCCTGCTGGTTTGCGGATCGTGTGGCGACTACGGGAATTACCCTCTTTTCAACTCACAAGGACACGCATTGGTATCGGTTACCAGCTGCAATGAAGCCAGGGCCTACATCGCCGAGATGTTCACCGAGCAACTCCTGGGTGGTAATTACTGGGGTATACGGGACGGCATGGTGTTTGACGAAAACACTGATGCTGCTGCACCGCAGTATCCTGCTCCTTCCGACTATACCACTACCAACGTCCAGGAAGAAGGTGTCGACGAGGCTGATATTGTCGAGACCGATGGCGAACACGTCTACGTGGTTCACGAATCGGACCTGATCATCGCTCGCTCCTGGCCCCCTGAAAACACTGCCGAGGTGGGGAGGGTTGCGCTGGGAGGCCACGCCCTTTCCATGTTCCTACACGGGGATCGGGTAGCCGTGTTCTCCCAGTCCGCCAACGACGTGTTCGCTGATGAATACAGGCATTCGGGCACCCGTGTTACCCTGGTGGACGTATCCGACCGTGCCAACCCACAGATCCTTCGCCAGGTGGACCTGGAGGGATGGATGGTTGACGCGAGAGCCATCGAGGGTCAGGTCTACTTGGTGATGAACGCCTACCTGAACGCCTACAGATATGATCTCCACTCCCTCAAAGTGGGAATAGATGTCGACTGGAGGAACGCTCCCAACCCTAAGCTCGCCCGCCTGAGAGCCAAGTACCAGTTGCTCCCCCGAGTAATGGACTTCGTCGCCGACCTTCCGTTGTCGGATATACTCCCCAAAAAGATCGAGCATAATCAGCGCACGCCTCTCCTCCGGTGCAGCGATCTGTACCGACCGGGTCGAGTTGTACAACCGGGGATTGCCACGGTGGTGTCCCTGGACATGCATGCCGCGACAGATCCGATCTCCGCGACTGGCGTGCTGGGCGGCGGCATGGAAGTATACGCCTCCTTGGACAATATTTACCTGGCCCAGAGCTCCTGGGCCTGGATGTGGGGGGATGAACAGGAGGTCGAGACCCACGTGCACAAGCTTTCCTTCGACTCCCGGGGCGATGCGCCTGCCTACCAGGCAAGCGGCAGAGTGTCCGGCTGGATGCTCAATCAGTTCTCCATGAGCGAGCACGCGGGATTCCTCCGGGTGGCCACCACCGACAGCACCTGGTGGGACGATTCCGGCGGTAACAATGTTTTCGTGCTCAAGCATTCTGGGCGGGAACTCAATGTGGTCGGTGAGCTTGTCGGGCTCTCCCCGGGAGAGCAAATCTTTGCCGCCCGCTTTCTCGGCGACCGGGCCTACTTGGTGACTTTCCTGCAGATCGACCCTTTGCACGCTATCGACTTGTCCAACCCCTATAAGCCACGCGAGCTCGGCCAG
>JAUXGL010000037.1 GCA_030622135.1 Deltaproteobacteria bacterium | reverse complement strand
ACGTCGATAAGATGCCTGACACTAGCAGAACACCGTATTTTTGTAAACCACCCGTGAAACCAAAAAAATGCAACAAAAACAAATAGTTGTAAGCTTTTTCGTGACTTCTCAAGAAGTCCGGGCAACCGTAAACCCTTCAGAAGAGGGGATATGGGAAATAAGTTTTCGCCCGGGATTTGTGAATCCCCGGCGGGACGGGAAAGTTGCGGGAGGCTTTTTCCTTCGGGTAGACTGCCCCCGTGGCAAAATCCGAGAGAAAACTCCAGGATCTGAAAGAACGAGCCGTCCGATTGTTGAAAAGCTCGGGGACCTGGGCGGTGTTCATGGGAGCGGCGGTTATTCTGCCGTTTCTGGGGAGCGCGGGGCTTTGGGATCCCTGGGAGACCCACTACGCCGAGGTGGCGCGGCGAATGGTTGCGGACGGAGACTGGATCACCCCGCGGTGGCGACACGAGCTATTTTTTTCAAAGCCGGTCTTGATCTTCTGGATGATGGCTTCCAGCTTCAGCGTCTTCGGGATCTCGGCGCTGGCGGCGCGGATTCCGTTTGCCATCGTGGGAATCCTGGGCGTGTATCTGGCCTATCGTTTCGTTTCCAGACTGACCGATTCCAAAAAGGGGCTGTGGGCCGCTTTCGTTATGGCCACCTCGCCCTTCTACTTCTTCATCGCCCGACAGGCCATCACCGACATCGTCTTCTGCGTCTTTTTGCTGGGGGCGCTAGGATGCTTTCTGCTGGTGGCGCTGGAGGAAAAGCCCCGCTTCAGGGACATTCTGGGGATCTACATCTTCGCCGGGCTGGCCGCGCTGGGAAAGACGCCGGTGGGGCTGGCCATTCCCCTGGCGGTGGTTCTCTGCTACCTGCTGCTGAGCGGCGACTGGCGGGTCTTGAAAAAACTCAAACCGCACATAGGCATTCCGATCTTCTTCGCAATCGCCGCGCCCTGGTACGTGGCCGTGCTGATCCTGCACGGAGAGAAGTTCTTCAACGAGTTCTTCCTGCACCACAACATCCAGCGGGCCTTCACCGGGGTGCACGGGGAGCGGGCCACCTTCGAGTACTTCATCAAGCAGATGGGCTACGGGTTTTTTCCCTGGGTGGGATTGATCCCGGTAGCCTTCGGGCGCATCGCCGCGCTGCTGCGCGGCGACTCGGCCAAGTTGTCTCTGGGCGAGCCGGGGCCGGCCACGGCCAGGATCCGGCTGGATCTCTTCCTGCTGGTCTGGTTCGCGGTGACCTTCGCAACCTTCACGCTGATCGTGACCAAGTTCCACCACTACGTCTTTCCGGCGCTACCCCCGCTGGCCCTGCTGGTAGGCCTGTCCCTGGCGGAGCGAGGCGTGGGCGGGTGGCGCTTCCTGGCACCCCTGGGAGTGCTGCTACTGGCCATGGTAGCCAACGACATCGTCTCCAACCCCGCCCATATCTCGAACCTGTGCACTTACGCCTACGACCGCCAACTCCCCGAGGAGAACTACCCCCGCTGGCTCCTGCTGGGAATCGCCGCCGCCGTCGGCGCGGTGCTGATCGCCACCCACTTCATGCGGCGGCGGCGGCTGGCCACCTGGGCACTGGCGGGGCTCGTCGCCACGTGCACCGTCGCCCTGTCCTGGGCCTACATCCCCCGGCTGGGACACACCCTGTCCCAGGGGGGTCTCTTCAAGACCTACGAAAAAGTCAAAAAAACCGGGGACAAGCTCTACCAGTACCAGATGAACTGGCGCGGAGAGGTGTTCTACTCGGCGGATACCATCGTCAAGCTCACCTCGGAGTCCTCGGTACGTAACGTCCTCAAGCAAGACAACCGGGTGTTCATCGTCTCGGTGTCCGACGGCTTCGCCGCCGTGGATCGCATCGCCCGCCTGACCACCGGCAAGCACCTGCACGTCCTGCCGGGCAGCAACCAGCGCTACACGCTGGCCTCCAACCGCATCGACCCGGGCATGCAGGACCTCAACCCGCTGGCCCAGAACATCTTCAAACAGCCCCCACCCATATCCCACCCGGTCCGGGCCGAATTCGAGGAAGGGGTGGCCTTTCTGGGCTACGATGTCGAGCCCGAGAAACCGGAGATCGGCGGATCGTTCGAGCTCACCCTCTACTTCGAGGCGATCGAGTCCATCAACCGCAACTGGCAAGTCTTCGTCCATCTCGACGGCCACGGCCACGAATTCCACCGCCTCAACGGAGACCATTACCCGCTCAACGGCCTCTTCCCCACCAACCGCTGGCTCAAGGGCGACATCATCCGCGACACCATCAAGCTCAACGTGCCCATCGATTTCACCGCCAAGCACTACACCATCTACCTGGGCCTTTACATCGGCAACCAGCGCATGAAGGTCCTGCCCGACTTCCCTCAGGACGGCCAGGACCGCTTCCGCGTCGGCAGCCTGGTCATGGATTGAAGAGTCCATGGCCCTGGAACTGAAAATCGAAAGCCTGCGCGCCCGCGGCGAGCTAACTTCCGACGAACGCGACCGCCTGACTCAACTCTTGAAGCAATCCCCCCCGCTCCCCAAGAAAACCGTCTTCTTCACCCCCCTGCGCTCGTTCCTCCTGGGCATCATTGTTGGAGTGGGCATCACCTACCTGACCTGGGGCTGGATCTCCTGAGTTTGCCATTTTCAGCGCGGGGGGGCTATGATGATTACGAATGGAGGTCAAGAACAGATGGGCCTGCTGAATAAGCTGTTCGGTCGCAATAAATGCCCCCCTCAAGAAGCGTTGAAGCTGGGACGAAACGATCCCTGCTGGTGCGGCAGCGGCAAGAAGTACAAGAAATGCCACTATGAGTCGGACCGTAAATACTTCTCCAGCAAGCTCGCCGCCATGTGCAAGACCCCCACCTGAAGAACCTGACCGAGGTGGGTCCCACCTCGCAGTTCCCCTACTACTTACGATCTCCGTCTTCGGGCTTCCGGCCGACTGCGTATTCTTCGAGCGTGGGCCGCCGCTTCACCCGCTGCATGACCCGTTCCCGGCGGGCCTTGCCGCGGCGAACGTAGGAGAATACCCAGACGATCCAGATCGAGGCTAAAAGGTAGATGAACTGGATCTTCACCGGGTAGGACAGCAGAGCGTAGGTGTTGACGTACAGGCTGGTGCCGATGCCGGCGCCCAGGCCCACGCCGGTGAGGCAACGAATCCAGTTGGCCCGCTCCGGCTTGCCGGTGGCGATGGTGACGCCCCAGTCCAGCAATGCCGGCAAAGGCGCCAGCATGAGCAGGGCCCAGACCAACCATTCGGGCCACGGGCCGGTCAGGCGGCCCAGGACCATGGCGAGGATCATCGCGGGGAGGACGCCCAGACAGCGGGCGCAGAAATGGAGTCTGCGCCGGCCCACCGGCAGGCAGTAGCACAAATGCAGCTCCTCCACCCGGTGGTGGGAAATCAAGAGCGAGAGGAAGCTCTGCCGGTCCAGCGAGGACATAGAGGGGTCTACGGCTGGGTGACGGTGAGAACGTACTGGTCGATGGTATTGCTCTCGCTGCTGGGGCGGCCCCAAACCTTGATGAAATACTCGCCGGGCATCAGCTCGTTTTGGATCTGCTCCTTCTGCTCGCCCCGGCCCTTTTTCGAGGTGGCCACGGACGTGGGCTGGCCCTTCTCGTCCAGCTCGGGACCCAGCAGGGAGATTATGATGTCCACCTTGGGGATGCCGGTGCACTCGATGGTGGTATCACGGGGGCCGGCCTGGCCGGAGAGGTCCAGCTTGTAGTAGTCCGCGTCGCGCATGGGGTGGAGAGTTCCGCGCAGGGTCTGGCCCGCCTGGATGGGGGTGGCCAGGTCCGGCCTGTCGTTGGGCTCGCGCTCCTCCTTGCCCTCGTCGGTGCGGAGATTGAGGGTGAGCGAGTAGGTCTCATCCAGGTTCTCGACCGCCTTGACCCACTTGCCATCCACCTTCTTCCAGGCGGCCTCCACCTTGACGTAGTTTTTCCCGGGCTTCAAGGCACAGTTGGTGAGCTGCTCCTCCTCGTTCACCTTGGCGTGGTCGATCTTGACCAACTCAAAACCCTTGCTCTGGTCCTTCTTCTCCGGGTCCACCACGTAGATTTTCAGATCCACCCGGTCGAGCGCCGACAGCTCGGCGGACAGCAGGCTGGGCCGCTCCACCTCGATTGTGTACCAGTCCTCGTCGTCGGGGGGCGAGAGATATCCACGGATCTTTTGGCCGTCCAGGAGAGTGATGGCTTCGTCGGCCTTGTTGTTGGGCTCCCGCTCCAGATCGTCCCCGCCGGCCTCCGAGCTCACCCCCAGCGAGTACTTCGCCTGCACGTTGAAGGTCCGGTCGGCCTTCTTGGGCTTGGGCGCCGTCACCCAGTCCGACTTGACCACCAGGTAAACCGACTCGGGGGTGCCAGGAACGCCCAGGTTCCGGATCACGATGCCTTTTCCGGCTTCATCGCCCTTGGTCTTCATGATGGGACGCCGGTCCCGATCCAACACTTCCAGGCCGAACCGCACCCCTTCCACCTCGGTCAGGTCGACCCGCAGCACCGATCCGGTGGGCAGATCTTTCAGCGAGAACAGGTACCAATCCTCGTCGTTCTTGGCGCCCAGGTATCCCTGGACGCGGTCGCCGATGCTCAGCCGGTTGGCGCGGCTGTAGCGGCCGTTGCACTCCTCCTCTTCGCCCTCGGCCGGGTCGGACATCTCCACGGTAAGCTTGTAGGCACCGCCCGGGCCACCCTTGGATCCGTAGACCCGCAGGTAGACTTCGCGCTCGACGGTCAGGTTCGGAAAGATTTCTCCCGCCCCTTTCCCGCCGGAGTCCACGGTCATGAGATCGTTCTTGTCGGCGTCCAGGCAGGCAAAGTTCAGATCCTCCGCGGCGATCCCGGAGACTGTGATCCTCACCACCTGCTTGCCCGCCGGCGCGATCTTGTACCAGTCGCTGGCGCGCTTCTTCTCCCCCGGCGCCGCCTCCAGTTTGGCGGTCACGATGCAACCCGCCTTGATCTCCTGGGCCTGGTCGGTCTTCTCGTTGGGCTCGACCTCCAAAACCTCCCCCAAGACCGGCTTCCCGGACCCCGCATCCGGCTGCCCCTCGGCCGGTTGCTCCTCCTTCTTCTCCGGGCAGCCACAAACGACCAGGGAGAGGCCGAACAACACCACAATCATCAACGCCAACCGCTTCACGGCATACCTCCTTGCGAAAAGATGGAGCTATTAGACCGACTGCCCCAACCCATGTCAAGGCGGTATGACGGCTTACCCACCCGGCCCCCCTGCGATCGGGCCCCCGCCGGGGCGGCCGGCCCAGAGTATCTCTATGTTGTAGGAAGTCAGTTGCTTGTCGGCGGTCATCAAAGGCCAGCCCTCCACCTGGGCCTGAGCCACGAGAATCCGATCGAAGGGATCGCGATGGTGCATGGGCGGCTCCGCCACCCGCAGGGCGTGAGCGTGCTGGATGGGCAGAGGCAAGAACCCGTCGCGTGCCAACCGTTTAGGAACGAACTCCTTGGGTGACGTCGGAAACTCGAACCTTCCCGCGGCAACCTTAACACCCGCCTCAAACAACCAGAACCGATTGGCCTCGACCAAATCTACCGAACGACGACCACCTAAAAGTTAAAAAGTTGAAACCGTCCCCCCTCTTCCCCCTCTTGAAGACGTCGTCGCCACGCTTGCATCTATGACCAAAAAAGGTCATAATATGACTATGCTCTGGGCTATCGAGTACCGCCGGCAAGCGGCTCGCTATCTGCAGCGGCTCCCGGCCACTAACCGGAATCGAATCCTCGGTGCCCTTGAGACGTTGGCCGAGGATCCCGACAACCGGGAGTTGGACGTGAAGAAGCTCCGCAACCGGCCAGGTTTCCGGCTGCGGGTCGGTGGTTTCAGGGTGCTATACGAGCGCCATCAAGACCGGCTCGTCATCCTGGTGATCGCAGTCCGGCCGCGGGGCGAAGCGTATAAGGAGTGAGCTATGCACGCATTCAAGGTTCAGGAGATCAAGGTTGGCAAGGAGAGGGCTGTCGTGGTCCCCATAGAGACCTGGCAGCGGTTGATGGAACTACTTGAGGAGATCGAGGACGAATACCTCTATGACGAGGCCAAGGCCGACACCAGCCAGGATACCATCAGCCACGAGGAGCTCTGCCGCCGACTCGGGCGCAGCCCCCTGCGCTACCTCCGGACGCGGGTTGGTATGAGTCAGACCCAGCTTGCCCGCAAGGCCGGCCTCTCCCAAAGTTTTGTGGCCAAGCTGGAGGCCAACGAGAAGAGCATGTCCGATGCCTCACGTCGCAAAATCGCCAGGGCTCTGGGAATCCAGGTCTCGGACCTGAAATGATGAGACTTACCAATTGTGATGACCTGTCTTCTGCACCCGCCCGCGGACACATGCGTCGACGCCGACACCCTCAGGGATTACGACGCGTAGGGCACCTGCAAACCTGACACCGACGCGTGCGCGTACGGCCACCGACCGCGTGTGCGGCCGGGACAACCTCTTGGTTTAGGGATAACTGTTAAAGAATGTTTAGCCTGAAGAGCATTTATGGGTAATAAATGCAATACTGAATACTATTACTGCAAGTATGATTTCTCCTGCAAAAAGATTGCGTGGGTGAATAAAAGCCCGCAGGATAATCCACTTTCGTATTTCTCAGCACCCACATCTCTTAGTAAAAGAGCAAGAAGCAACCAGATAAGAAACAATCCTGCAGCTAAAATCAGAAATCCAATGACAAGTTCATTTTCGAAAATTTTTTCCATTGTCTCCGGTTGGCATGAAAATAGCCAATTCGTATCCACAGGCCAAGAGATTTCAGCTATATCAGTCTAGTCCCCGGACCATGAGTTGTGCAACAGTCGGGTCAAAGCGCGACGAAGGCGAGTTGGCGGCCGGGGGAGCCTTCGCGGCGGTGGGAGAAGAAGAGATCGGCGCGGCAGTGGGTGCAATAGTCGAGAACTTCGATGTGCTCCTCCAAAACGCCGGACCGAACGAGCCAATGCCGGTTGGCAGCCACCAGATCCACAAAGCGGTCGTCCTGTCGAATGTAGGCCGCTTCTTCCCCGAAGCGCCTGAGGAAAGGCTCATAAACATCCGGGCCCACGCGGTAGCAGCAGGGATGAATGCAGGGTCCCAGGGCCACCCGGAGGGAGTCGACCGGGCAGTTGTACGTTTGAGCAAGTGCCCCGACCGCGTTCTTTACCGTGCCTTCCAGGGTACCGCGCCAGCCGGCGTGGGCGGCGGCCACCGCCCTCGGCTCGGGGGAGTACAGCAGCAGGGGAACGCAGTCGGCGGTGCGAATGCCGAGGATCACGTCGGCACGATTGGTGACCGCGGCGTCGAAGCGGCGTTCTTCCACGGGGGGGAGCCGGTCAATCGACCGGTTCACGACCAGGACGTCGGTGCCGTGCACTTGCTTCAGGCGCACCAGCGACTCCCGGCGGAGGCCGGACTCCTGCTCCCAGCCCAAGAGATCGGGCATCACGTCGCCCAGCGTCCGGGTGGTGAAACCGTGCCGTACTCCGGCACGATCGAGCAGCCCGGAGGTCAACACGCCTCCGGTCACAGCACTCTCAGTATGTAGCATTTCAGGTAGCGGGACTCGGGAAAACCCAGGCGCTCGGGGTGATCGCGGGGCTGGGAGCGACGCTCCAGCACCTGGACTACGCGGCCGGCGTCGCGGGCGGCGTCGAGAAGAACCGCCTCGAAGTGTTCGGGCCGCATGTGGTAAGAACAACTGGAGCTGATCAGGATGCCGCCTGCATTGAGAATGCGCATTCCGCGTAAATTGATCTCCTTGTAGCCGCGCATCGCCCGGGAGACGGAGTCGCGGTTCTTGGCGAACGCCGGGGGATCCAGCACCACCACGTCGTAGCGTTCCTTTTCGGCCTGCCGGCTCTTTAGAAAATCGAAGGCGTTGGCAACCTGGGTGCGCACCTCCAGCTTGTTCAGGCGGGAGGCCGCCTCGGCGGCCTCCAGGGCGCGCCTGGACTGATCCACCAGGGTCACCTCCCGGGCACCGCCCTTTTTCAGATGAAGCCCGAATCCTCCCTGGTAACAAAACACGTCCAGGCAACGACCGCGGGCATAACTTTCCGACCTAACGCGGTTTTCTCGTTGATCCAGGTAGTAGCCGGTCTTCTGGCCAGCAAGAGGATCGGCAAGCATGCGCAGGCCGCCCTCTTCGATCTCCACCGGTCCGTCCAGCTTTCCAAAAAGCACGCCGGTTGCTTCGTCCAGCCCTTCCAGCTTGCGGGTGCTCGAGTCGTTGCGCTCCACGATGGCGCGGGGAGAAAACAGATCCTTTAGCAAATCAACGAAGAGATCCTTCAGGCGGTCGCTGCCGGCGCAAAGCGTCTGCATGACCAGCACGTCGTCGTACCGGTCCACGATCAGTCCAGGGAGCTCGTCGGCTTCCGCGAAGACCAACCGGACGGCGGTGTCCCCGCCGATCCACTCGGAGCGCAGGTCACAAGCCCGCTGAATGCGGGCCCGCCAGAAATCGGCGTCGGGCTCCACCCGATCGCGGGTGATGAATCGCAGGGTGATGAGGGATTGGGGGCTGAAGAAGGCGGTCCCCAGTAGATTGGTGCCCCCCGAGCGGTGTCGGACAATTACATGAACCACGTCGCCGGCCGTGGCCCGGTGTTTATTCTTCACATCGGAGCGATACACCCACACGTGCCCGGCCCGGATTCGCCGGGCGGCCCGCTGGGTGATTTCAATTTCAGGTATCGGCGCCAACGTCGTTCCTCATAACCCCCAGCCGCTGCATCCATTCTTCCAGCGCCTGCTCCGCCCGTTCCCCGGCCGCCTTTCTCCGCTTTATCCGCCCCCGCAGCCCGGTGTCCGGGAGCAGCCCGAAATTGATGTTCATCGGCTCGAATTGCTTCTTTCCGAATCCTCCCCGGACGTGTTTGTACAAGGCGCCCAGACAAGTTTCCTCGGGCGGCGGCTCGACGGGCTCGCCCAGTTTCACAGCAGCGGTCATCAGGCCTACCAGCAGTCCCACGGCGGCGCTCTCCACGTATCCCTCTACTCCCACGATCTGCCCGGCCAACCGCACCCGGGGATCGGTCCGTAGACCCAAGGTATCGGTCAACTCGACCGGACTGTTGATGTACATGTTGCGATGGACCGCCCCATAGCGCAAGAACTCCGCGCGCCGAAGGCCTGGGATTTGGCGGAAGACTTCCCGCTGGCCCGCGTGAGTGAGCTTGGTCTGGAAACCCACCAGGTTGTAAGCGCTGTTTATGCGATTTTCCGAGCGCAACTGAACCACCGCGTACGGTCTTTTCCCTTCGTGAACCAGACCGACCGGACGCATGGGGCCAAAAGCCAGGGTGTCATCTCCCCGCTCGGCCAGCACCTCGATGGGCAGGCATCCCTCGAAATAGCGCTCCGTCTCGAACTCGCGGAACTCGGTCCGCGGTGCCGAGCGCAAGACCTTTATAAACGCTTGGTATTCGTCTTTGGTAAAGGGACAGTTGAGATAATCGGCTCCCCGACCCCAGCGGGAGGCCCGAAAAACCGTTGCATTGTCAATGCTTTCAGCGTCGATGATGGGCGCCAGGGCGTCGTAGAAGAAAAGATCTTCGTCGGATTCCAGCCGGTGCTGAAGCGATCGGGCCAGCTCCTTTGAAGTCAAGGGACCGGTGGCGAGGATCACTTCCCCCTCGGGAATGGTACCCACCTCGGTATTTTGTTTGAAGACTATATTTTCAAAACGCCCCAGGATCGCGGTCATCGCTTCGGTGAATTTTTTTCGATCCACCGCCAGGGCGGTACCGGCGGGAACCCGGGTCCGATCGGCCGCCTCCAGGATCACCGAGCCCAGCCCGCGTATCTCGCGCTTCAGCAGACCATGCGCCGTGTCTTCAGAATCCGACTTCAACGAGTTCGAACAAACCAGCTCCGCGGGGCCGGGCAGGCTGTGGGCGGGCGAGTACACCCGGGGCTTCATCTCCAGGAGCCGAACGGGCAAACCGCGGCGGGCGAGTTGAACGGCGGCTTCGCAGCCCGCCAGCCCAGCGCCCACGACTACGACCGGCGCCGGTTCACTCATCGGAATCAGACTCGACCTCGCGCTTGAACCCGCACCCCTTGACTGAACAAGCCAGGATCTTGCCTTCCTTCTTGGATTCCTTGCGCACCAGTATGGCAAATCCACACGTGGGGCACGGCTCCGCCACCGGCGGGTTGAATACGGAGAACCGGCATTTCGGGTAGCGGTTGCAGGAGTAAAAAGTCTTCCCCTTCTTGGAGCGGCGCTCCACCAACTGGCCCTCCGAACATTCCGGGCAGCTCACACCGGTGGATACGGACTTGGTGTTCTTACATTCGGGGTAGCCACTGCAAGCCAGAAACCGACCGAAGCGTCCCTTGCGGATCACCATGGGCTTTTCGCACTTTTCGCAAACCTCGCCGGTGTCTTCCACCGGGGCCAGCTCCACCTTGTCGCCGTCACCGCTGAAGCCCTTGATTTCTTTGGTGCTTTTGCAGTCTGGATACCCGGAACAGGCTAAAAAGTAGCCGTTGCGGCCCCATTTTACCACCATGGGTTGATCGCACAAGTCGCAGACGTGCTTGGTGGCAACTTCCTCCCGTTTTACATCGCGCATCTCCCGACGGGCTTTTTCCATGGTTTTTTGGAAGGGTCCGTAGAACTCCTTCATTAATTCTACCCAGTCGACCTTCCCCTCCTCCACATCGTCTAGCTTATCTTCCATCCCGGCGGTGAAATCCACGTCCATGATCTGGGGAAAGCTCTTCACCAGCAAACCGGTGACCAGCTGGCCCAGATCGGTCGGGCTGAGACGGGTCTGATCTCGCTCCACGTAGCGCTTGGACTGAATGGTGTCCATGATGGCGGCGTAGGTAGAGGGCCGTCCGATTCCCAGCTCTTCCATCTCCTTGACCAGGGTGCCCTCGGTGAATCGGGGCGGCGGCTGGGTGAAGTGCTGACTGGCCTGAATATCATCCACATCGAGCCGGTCGCCTTCTTTCAGCGGAGGAAAAACGACCTCCTTCTCCTTCTCCTTCTCTTCCTCTTCCTTGGCCGCTCCGGACACCTTGAGCCAACCTTGGAACTTGCAAACCGATCCGGTGGCGCGCAGCTCGTAGCGCGGCTCCGTCTTCGGTACACCAAGCGGTGCGACCTTCACGGTCACGGTGGTCTGGTCGTATCGGGCCGGGACCATCTGGCAGGACACGAACTGCCGCCAGATCAGTTGGTAGAGCTTGAACTGTTCGGCGGTCAGGCTGGATTTTATTTTTTCGGGAGTGTAGGTGACATCCGTCGGGCGAATGGCTTCGTGGGCGTCCTGGGCGCCCTTCTTGGACTTGTAGGCCATGGGCTTTTCGGGCAGGTACTCCTGGCCATACTCGCTCTCGATGAATCCCCGCACCGCTTCCACGGCCGCCGCGGCTATGCGGGTGGAGTCCGTCCGCATATAGGTAATCAGACCTACCGAGCCATCGTCTGTGACATCCACACCCTCGTAGAGTTGCTGGGCGACAACCATGGTCTTCTTGGCACGGAAACGCAGGGTGGACGCGGCGGCTTGCTGCAACTTGCTGGTGGTGAAGGGCGGATAGGGCCGCCGGCTGCGCTGCTTCCGCTCGATGGTCGCCACCTTGTGCTCGCCGCTCTTGAGCTCGTCCCGGATGCGCTCGGCCTGCTCGGTGCTTTTGATCTCCGCCTTCTTGCCCCCGATCTTCGCAAGGGCCGCCTGAAAGGGGGGCGTATCCACGCCCGCGGGTTTCAGCATGGCCTCGATGGTCCAATACTCCCGGGGCACGAAGGCCTTGATCTTCTCTTCGCGATCCACCACCAGGCGCACGGCCACCGACTGAACCCGGCCGGCCGAAAGGCCCCGCTGTACCTTGTCCCACAGCAACGGGCTGATCTCGTAACCCACCAGCCGATCCAGAACCCGGCGGGCCTGCTGAGCGTTGTACAGGCGCTCGTCGAGCTCCCGGGGGTTCTGTATGGCCTCCTGCACCGCTCGCTTGGTGATCTCGTTGAAGGTCACCCGATGGACATGTGAGTTTACCTTGCGGACTTCCTCGGCGATATGCCAGGCGATGGCCTCTCCCTCCCGGTCGGGGTCGGGAGCCAGCAGAACGTCTTCGGACTTCTTGGCGGCGGCGCACAACTCGGTCAGGATCTTCTTCTTGCCACGAAGCACCTCCAGGTCGATGGCGAAGCCGTTCTCCACGTCCACGCCCATCTTGCTCTTGGGTAAATCCTTGACGTGTCCCACCGACGCCTTGACGGTGTAGTCCTTGCCCACATAGCGACCCAGCGTTTTAGCTTTGGTTGGCGACTCAACGATCAGTAGATGCTTGGCCATGGTTATCCTGTCGATTCCCGGGCGCGGCAATATCGCATTCCCGGTCTTTGGGTTACCAGCCCCTTCAACTCCATCTGCAGAAGCAAAGAGGCCACCTGGCTGCTTGCAAACCCCGTACGGGTGCTCAGCACGTCGATATCGCAGGGCTCTCCGCCCAGCGCTTCCAGCAGCGTTTTTTCACTACTATCAAGGTCCTCAAAGAACGCCAGATTCAGTGTGGGCTGCCGCGTGTCGCCGATGGCCAGCAGTTCCAGCACGTCCGCGGCGCTTTCCACCAGCCGGGCTCCCTGGCGAATTAGCTGGTGTACGCCGGCGCTCAGGCTGTGCCCCGCCGGCCCCGGGACCGCCATGAGCACTCGCCCCTGCCGCACGGCTTCCCGCGCGGTTATCAGGCTTCCGCTCTGCTTGGCCGCCCGCACCACCACCACTCCTTCCGAAAGACCGCTGACAATCCGGTTTCTTTTGGGGAAGTGGGCCGGGCGGCCGGGTGTCTTCGGCGGGTACTCGGACACCAGCGCTCCGCTTTGGGCCACTCGATCGAACAAGGCCCGGTTGGCCACCGGGTAGGCTATATCCACGCCGGTACCCAGAACGGCCACGGGGCAACCGGGTCCTTCCAGGCAACCCCAAAGCGCCGCCGTGTCCACTCCCCCGGCGCCCCCCGAGACCACCGAGACCCCCGCCGCGGAAAGCCCCGCCCCCAGCGCCCGGGCCATCTCCAGGCCGTACCGGTCCGCGTCCCGCGAACCCACCACGGCCACGCGGGGAGGCGGCGGCAACCGGCCTTCCACGTACAGGACCTTCGGCGGCGAAGGGATGGAAACCAGCGAGGGAGGAAAACCGGGCTCTCCCAGATTGCGGGTAGTCGAACCCATGGCCGCCCCGTTTACCACGACCTGCCCGCCCCACGTCAAGCCTTTATTGAAATATGCGTAGCCTTGGCGAAGTCGGGTCCTTGGCTACGGCGAGCTTCATTGCACGGACATGAGCACGCGATCGCCTATACGCAACTCCCTGAGGCTGGCCATCACCACTCCGGTGCTGGCGGTGGGACGCGAGTCCACGATCATCACCCGGCCCAGTATCTCGACAGGCAAATCCTGGTTCCAGTAGCCGAGCTCGTGCTTGTCTTCTCCCAGGGGAACCACTCCGTCTTGCCGGCGGACCACATCGAACAGATTGCCTTCCTCCACCCCGCTGTCACTCCCCTGGTCGATGAAGACAATATGGCGCTCGCCTATTTCCGTGAGGGTCACCCGCGAGTCCACAATGTAGCCGCGCAGTTCCACCGAGTTCGGCTTGGGGCCGATATGCTTGCTCAACTGCGGATTCCAGGGGGCAATCTTGTCGCCGCGAAATATGGGATCCAGCGAGACGGCGATTACGGCCGTGGCCACTCCCTCGCTCACGTGCACCACCTGGACCGCTCCCAACACCCGGATGTAAAAGCCCACCGAGTCGCCGGTAATCGGGTGGGTAATTTCCCGCATCTGCCTCACGATCATGTACTTCTGACCCACCTGGGCGGTATTGGGATCGCTGAACCGAATGTAAATGGGATCGTATTCGGAGAGGTACTCCTTGTCCTCACGCGAGCCTTCGATGTACCCCATGTCCTTGAGCTCATCCGGAGTGACAAAGGCGTCGCGCTGGATCCGCAGGGAGGTGACTTTCTTTACCTTGACGAACTGCTTATTCCCGGCCCAGCTCAACAAATCTTCCGCCACTTCTTCGTATTCGGTGTCAGCCTCAACCGGCTCTGGAACCTCGAAATCCCGGGCGACCTCGATTTCGCCCGGCAGCTCGCCGCTGGGATAAAAGCGGACTTGCTGGCCGGGAAAAATCCAGTGGGGGTTGGTGATCTCCGGGTTGTAAGACCAGACTCGCGGCCAGTACCAGGGGTTGTTTAGATACCGGGCGCACAGATCCCACAGGGTGTCCCCGGGAATGACGGTGTGATCCTCCTGGATCTCCGTCCGGCCGCCCGCGGCGGGGCCGGCCTTCTCACCTTCATCGGAAATCTCGTCGGGCAACCTCTCGTCCTCGGCCGAGATAACCTCGCCGGCAGCTTCCTCCTGGGTCCACGCCGTTGGACTCATACACAGGATCACTCCTAAAAACACCGGCAGCCAGACTGGATAGACACGCATGGTCGATCCTCCTCTATCTCATGGCTTGCAACCTCCGGTTGGCTTCGGCGGCCTCCCGGGAAAGGGGATACGCCTGCACCACCTGGAGGTACGTGCTGCGAGCCTGTTTTACCTTGCCGAGCTTCTCCTCACACTTGCCCACCATAAACAAAGCGGAGATGGCACGTTTGCTTTCGGGGTGCCGTTCGGTAAGCGCATCGAACGTGGCCCGGGCCTCTTGGACCTTGCCCTGGGCCAGCTTGGACTCCCCCAGCAGGTGCAGGGCGTCGATGGCCAGGGGGTGTTCCGGGTAGAGCTCGATGAAGTAATTCAGCGCGGATACCGCCGTTTTGAAATCGGCAGCGTTGTAAAACGAACAGACATGCCCGAACTTGCTTACGATGGTCTCGTCGTCCTCGCCATCCGGATCCAACCCCAGGATGGGGCGCCGAGCGGCTCTGAGATCCACCGGCAACTTTTCGGAGACATTCTTCGGATCCACGAGACTGGTGGAAGTAACCGATACCTTCTTCGACCTGGGCCGATCGACCCAGAAACCCTTGTTACCGGGATGCAACTTGACCACCTTGAGTTCGGGAACTCGCGGCCCAACGCCTTGCGTCCCGGACGCCGGTCGCACCAACTTCTTCTTGAAAAGCGAAAGCTGCATCTGCATCTCATCGAAGCGTTTTAGTATACGCCGGTTCATCTGGTGCAGGTCGGCCACTTCCTTCTCCATCAGATCCACACGGGCGTTGAGCCGCCCAGTGGGTGCACAACCGGCCGATCCGATGATTAACAGCGCTGCAATGTAGATATAAGGTTTTGCCATATTCTCAAATTAACAATAATTTTGCTTCAATTATACTTAATTAGCATTCTGTGTCAAGAATCAGAGGGCCGAAACGTGCCTAATGAGGGCTAGTCCAGTTTGTGTTGTCCCAGGCTCCCGATTGGCGCCTCCGTCCCCACCGAACCCAGGTAGAAGATGCCCACACCGGCCCCGGCCGCCACTACCCCCACGGCGGTCCAGAACCACCATTTCCCGTACCAGGACGTAGAAACTCCTTTGGTTTCAAATCCTTGCATTGGAGGAGCGGCGACGCTGGGCAACACCGTGAAAGACAAGGGATTTTCCATGTTTCCCAGAACCCCCAGCGTCTTGCCATTTCCCCCCCGAGCCACGATGAAGTACTCGACTCGGACCCCGCCCACGGGAAGCGCCTCCGTCTCGAGAGGCAGAGAACCTCCGAAACGACCCCTGCCCACGGGTGCCATCTCACCCTTGCAAAACTCATCCCGCTCGCTGCGCCGGTACCAGATCTCCACCGCCGTCAACGCCTTGCTATCATCGACGATCCCCACCTCCACCCAGGGATCCTTGTCTGGAATGGTGCGCACCGACGGCCGGCCTTCGAAAGCAACCGCCTCCTGGGGCACGAATTCGTTCTTGACCCGGCTGTAGATGCTCAGGATTTTAGGCGACAGGCTGGAATCCAGCCGGTGCCTGGGATCCACATTCAGAAGCTGGTTGAAAGCATCCACCGCCGCGTCCTGGTTGTCCAGGATCACCTGCACAATCCCCATGAGCTCATAGATCTCACAGAGTTGTTTGGGCGTATTGCCCGAGACAGAAAGCGCCCGCTCCAGTTTGTGAACGATCTCCGCGTAGCGGAGGTGCTTGTAGAGATCCTTGGCCTCATCCAGGTAGCGATTGAGCGGCGTCGGCACAACCTGTCCCCAAACGCATAGCGGCGATAGGAACACCAATACACCCAGAAAGATTCCGATTGCCCGACTAGCCATCGTTTTTAATCATGACCAATCCCCCTACCGCCTGTCAAATTAGATTTTTTCCACTTTGTTCCCCCGGCTGCTATACTCCGCACGAGAAGACCCCTCTAGATCGTAAGGACGTCTTTCCCGTAATAGGTATGAGCTCGGCGACATTTGGAAAATATGAGTTACTCAAGAAGGTGGGCCTCGGCGGAATGGCCGAGTTGTTCCTGGCCCGTCAGCCCGGCATCGAAGGATTCGAGAAGCTCATCGTCATCAAGCGAATTCTGCCGCATTTGGCGGATTCCTCCGAGTTCGTCCAGATGTTCCTCAACGAGGCCCGCCTGGCCGCCCGACTCAACCACCCCAACGTGGTGCAGATTTACGACCTGGGCCGCGTGGGCAACCAGTATTTCATCGCCATGGAGTACATCAACGGCGTGGATCTATCCCGGGTCTTGCAGAAAGAGCGCAAGCGGAAGCACTTCATCCCCACCGAGCACGCCGTCAAGATAACGAGCTACGTCTGCGAGGCGCTCACCTACGCCCACAACCAAACCGACGTCCAGGGCAATCCGCTGTGCATCGTCCACCGCGACATCAGCCCCCAAAACGTGCTGGTGGCCTTCGACGGAGGCGTGAAACTCACCGATTTCGGCATCGCCAAGGCGGCCTCCCGGGCGGTGATGACCAAGGCCGGCACCCTGAAGGGCAAGTTCTATTACATGTCCCCGGAGCAGTGCCTGGGCAAAAAGATCGATAACCGCTCCGACATATTCTCCGCGGGAATCTTGCTCTACCAGTTAATGACCGGGCGGTTGCCCTTTCGCGGCGACTCGGAGTTCTCGGTCCTGCACGCCATCGTCCACGACGCACCCCGCCCGCCCTCGGTGCATCGGGCGAACTTTCCCAACGGCCTCTACCCCATCCTGGAACGATCCATGGCCAAGCACCACGAGGACCGCTACGACGACGCCCTGCAAATGCAGATGGCGCTCGACAAGTTCCTGATGGGGGAACAACTGGTCTCCAACACCACCCTGATCGGCAATTACGTCCAGAACCTGTTCCCCGAGGTGACCGCGGCCCTGCAGAAGTCGCGCCAGGACAACAGCACCAACATCGAAGAAATCATCGACGGCCTGGCCATCGCCGGGGCCGACCGGCTCACACCCTTCAATCCAGGCGCCACCCCATCCGGGGAAGTCACCTCCGGCCCGGTGGCCACATCCGCCCCCGGAGGTGCCCGCGCCCCCACGGCGAAGATTCGCCGGCATGGCTCCAACGTTACCGTGGACGCCACCGGACGAACCGCCCCGGTCGACGACGACGATAACATTACCACCATCATCCCGCCGCTGGCCGCCGCCGTGCCCATGTTCCCGGAAGAACCATCCTCTCTGGAGATGCTGGAAACGGAGAAACCATCCTGGCACACCCCGGTACTGCTCGGGGCCGTGGTCCTGGCCGCCATCTGTGGCGCGCTGCTGGTTCACTTCTTGATGCGGATGGAGAACGGAAAGGAACAACCCCCGCCGGAAATCCAACCCGCGGGCATCACCGCCGAAAAACCCGCCGAGGAAGGGCCCCAGACCGAAGACAAACCACCCCAGAAACCCGAGGTCGAGGAAGCCCCCGAGGAGCGAGAAAGGATCGCACCCCGGCCCAAGCACCACGAGAATAGGCGCCGGGCAGTGGCGTCTAAGATCCCCAACGAGCCCACGCCGGCACCCAAGACAACCGGCTACCTGACCCTGGACACCAAACCCTGGACCGAGGTCTATTTTCGGGGCAAGCGCCTGGGCCTGACCCCGCTGGCCTACCAGAAGCTCCCCGCCGGCAAGCAGAAACTGCTCCTGCGCAACCGCAAGAAGAACATCACCAAGACAATCTGGATCGAGATCAGGCCCAACCAGACCACCGTCAAGCAAATCAATCTCCGCTGAAGCTCCCCGGAAAAAGAAGGGTGGAAATCCTGGCATCCTTTCGAAGGCGAGTAATCGAGCTTGCACCCGCCGTGCCAAGCAGACTAGAGTTATCAGGTAATGCGACTGGCCTTTCCAACTTCTCTTTGTGCTCTGCTGTGCCTGGTATTCCTCACCCCGGCCTGCGGTGAGGATCCCACCTCGATCGTCGTGAAGATCTCCGCTGAACCCGGGATCGATATACTGGTTCCAGATGACGTGAATCAACTGAAGATCTCGGTGGAGGTAGAAGCGGAGACCATATGGGGACCGGAAATCTTCCCGCTGCAGGCGTTTAGTCCCCCGAAGCCCCTTAAAGAAAGCATCACCTTCCGCCCCGGCCAGGCGGCCGACGACACGATCCGCGTCGTGGTGACGGGAATGTACGCGGGAGACGACTTGGTCTCGGGCCAGGCCGAAGCCAAATTCATCTCCACCAAGATCCAGCACGCCGACGCGTCCGTGAGCTGGCTGCCCGGCGTGTGCCTGGACCGGGACGACGACGGCTACGGCAAGGGCCCCAACTGTGTGGGTGTGGGGAACGACTGCGACGACTCAAACCCGGAGGTGAACCCCAGCGTCCGGGAGACCTGCAACGGCATCGACGACGACTGCGACGGAAAAACAGACAACATCCCCGAGCAGGACCAGCCCCGCTGCACGCGTTACAAGGGAATCTGCAAGCTGGCCCGCAAGGCCTGCGCTGGCGGCGTCTGGCAGGACTGCGCGCCGGACAGCTATGGAGTCGACTACGAAAAAGACGAAGTAACTTGCGATATGCAGGACAACGACTGCGACGGCGCCATCGACGAGGGCTGCGTCTGTATTCCGGACACGACCCGGAAGTGCGACGCCCCGGACCTAGGCGAGTGCGACGCGGGCACGCAATGGTGCCAGCGGGTGGGGATCGATGAGGGAAAGTGGGTCGCTGCGTGCGACGGCGCCATTTCGCCCGTCACCGAGCAGTGCAACCTGCTCGACGACGACTGCGACGGAGAGACGGACGAAGACTTCGACAAACAAAACGACAGCAACCACTGCGGGCAGTGCCACAACGCCTGCGGAGCCAACCTACGCTGCCAAAACGGGACCTGCCTTCCCGCCCACTGTCCCGGGGGTTTCTCCCCCGCCATTACCAACAACCTGCCGGTCTGCATCTCCGCATTGCAGAGCGCCACCAAATCCTGTAAGGCCTTCGACAACTGCGCCGCGCTGGTCGCCGACGGAAAGGTCGGCTACGGTGGCAACGGATTGATCCTGCCCAACCCACTGCCCCCCGGTCTCGATGAACTGGAGAACCCCATCACCGTGTGGACGCAGATTGCCGAAGATGACGGCGACATCCTTAACGCACACTTCGTCTGCCTAAACACCACGCCGGAGGCCGACGGCGAGGGGGATATATCCTGCCCCAACTGCTACACCGTCTGTGTCTGGTGCGACCCCGACGAGGACTGTCCCACTTCCTTGACCAACTGCGCGGGGTGCGGATGCAAGCTGCCCTACTGGTGTCATCTCGAAATACAGTAAAGCTCCCCGCGGCAAGCCGCGGGGCATCCTGGCGAAGGCGAGTAATCCTGCCGCTTTTGGCGATGCTGCTGGCGGCGTCACCGGGCCGGGCCGAGGTGCCCGGCGACGGGTGGATCGTGTTCGCCTCCAACCGGGAGGACGGGCGACACGAGATCTACAGGACGAAGGCCGACGGGAGCGACGTGGTCCGGCTCACCTTTCTGGGCGGGAAGGTGCCGGCTTTCTCCCCGGACGGAACCTGGATCCTGTACCACCTGCCGGCGGAGGGGTCCATCCACGTCATGCGCCCCGACGGTAGCGGGGACCACCAAGTCTGCGACGGGTCGACCGTATCCGACGGGGTTCCCGCCTTCTGGCTGCGCGACCGAAACGAGCTGGTCTGCGCGGTTCCCCGGGGCGGGGACGTCCTGTACTACCTGGCCGATCCGGTGACGGCCGAGCGGGTTCTTTTGTTCGGCAAGAATGATTTTACCCATCTGCGCACCACTCGGTTCGAGCCGGGGGGAATCACCCCGGACGGGCGCTTTATGGTGGGCTGGGCCTTCGGGCTGTACAACGGCGGCTACACCGGCGACAACGGGACCTTCGACGCACCCCACAGCACGGTGGTGCTCGATATCGAGGACCCGGAACGCATCTACTACTTCGGCCCCGGCTGCCTGTCCTCCATCGCGCCGGAGGGCGGCTGGGTCTACCACGTCACCCGCGACAGCCCGACCGTGCCGGATATCGCCGGCATGCACATCGACGATCTGATGACCCGTTCGTCCTACCGGGTGGAGCTGGCCCTGCCCAACGAGGAGTGGGGACACATGTACATGCCGGCGGTCTCCAACGACAACCGCTGGCTGGCCTACGCCGCCAGCCAGGGATGCCACGACTGGTACACCTGCGACTACGATATCTTCCTGCACCGGCTGGGCGCCTCAACCACCGAGCGCACCCGCCTGACCGAGCACCCCGCCAACGACAACTTCCCCGACATCTTCATCGGCGAGCTGCCGGAGATACCGGCGGATGCAGGCATTGATGCGGGAATTGACGGAGACGATCCGACTTCGTGCGAGTGCTCTACGCGTGGCGGTTGCGAGTGGTTCTTCTGGCTACTGCTTATTCTTCCAGCCGTTTGGGCAAGAAAATCTTGAAGCCGGCGCCGCCTTCGGGGGGACTTTCCACTTCGATTTGGCCCCCGTGCTCGTCCACTATTTTCTTGACCACGGCCAGCCCCAGGCCGGTGCCTTCGTCCTTGCCCGAACTCGTGAAGTACTCGAATAGCCGGGGGCGGATCTCCTCGGGGATGCCCGGGCCGGTGTCGGTGAAATGGAAGCACACCCGGCCGGCCTGCTCCTTCACCCGGATCTTGAACTCGCCGCCTGAGGGCATGGCCTGGCGGGCATTGCGGGTGATGTTGAAGATCAGGCGGCGCAGCTTGTTCTCGTCCACCCGGATGGGCCCCGCATAGAGGTCTTCCAGCTTCAGCTTCACCTGGCTGGCGTCGAGCTCCTTTTTGAGGATCTCCTCCAGGTCCTTCAGCAGCCGATCGGTGAATACCTTGTGAAGCAGCAGGCTGGTGTCGCCGCGAGCGAAGGCCAAGAGCTCCCGGGTCATGTCGTTTACGAAATCGAACTGCCGCAGGATGACCTCGGCCTGCTCTTTCCGCTTGGCCTCCCGGTCCTCCATGCTCATCAGCTGAACGTAGCCGGAGATGATGGTCATGGGGGTGCGGAAATCGTGGATCACGCCCGAGAGCATCTGGCCGATGGAGCTGAGCCGGTCCTCCTGCTCGCGTTGCTTCCGCAACCGCCCCACCTGCACGGCCGCGGCGGCCTGCCCGGCGATCAGCGTGGCCAGCTTCTCGTCGTCGCTTTCGAAAGGGCCGCCCTTCTTGTTCAGCAGTTCGACCGCCCCGATCAGATCGCCTCCCACCGCCAGCGGCACAGCCAGGAGGTTCCTGACCGGGAATTCGAGCTCCTTTTCCAGGTTCTTCAGGTGGCGCCGGTCCGATGCGGGATCGTTCACCAGGGCCGTCTGGCCGTGCTCGGCCACCCAGCCGGCCACACCGGCGCCGCGGGGCAGCCTCAGCCTGCGGACCGCGGCCTCCCGGGAGCCAATCACCGAGGCAAAGATGAGCTCCTCGGAATCCTCCGAAAGGATCACGATGGACCCGGCGTCGCAACCCACCAGATCCACCGCCTTGCGCAGCAGCCGGTAAAGGATCTCCTCCTGCCCGATAGCCGAGGAGATCTCCTTCTCTAGCTTGTATAATACATCCAGCTCCACAACCTTCCGCGCCAGCCGCTCATGGGCCTCAACCAGCTCGATGTTCTTGTTGAGCACACTGAGCATCAGCTGGGCGTTCTCGATGGCGATGCTCACCTGCGAGCAGATGGCCTCGAGCAGCCGCTCGTCCTCCACGGTGAAGTGGCCGTCCTGCTTGTTCATGGTCTGGATGGCGCCCAAAATGTTGCCCTGTTTGCCGCGCAGCGGGACGCACAAAAGGCTCTCGGTGTGATATCCGGTACGCTTGTCGATGTCCGGATTGAAGCGCTCGTCCTTGTAGGCATCCTTGAGGTTGATGTTCTTGCCGTTCTGGATGGCCCAGCCGGCGATCCCCTCCCCCCTGGACATGCGGATCTCGGCAATCTCCTCCCCCTGGGCCGCCTGGGACCAGATCTCCCGGCGGTCCTCGTCCACCAGGAAGATAGTGGATCGATCCGCCTCCATCATCACGGTAACCCGATCCACGATCAGGCGCAGCAACTCATCGACGTCGGAGACGGCCGTCAGGCTCCGGCCCACTTCCGCGATGGCCCGGGCACGGGACTCCTGCCGCCGCAACGCCGCCTTGAGACGTTCAACACTCTCTCTCTCGCTCTCGCCCATGGAACCTTCTCAGTGTGCTTCCGCCCAGTTCCCGGCGGTGGAGATGTCCACCGTCAAGGGAACCGCCAACCGGGCGGCGCCTTCCATTTTTTCACGGACCAGCGACTCGATCGACCCGATCTCTGCATCAGGAACGTCGAAGACCAGCTCGTCATGCACCTGGAGCACCATGCGGGTTTTCATTTTTTTCTTTTTCAACGCCGCGTGGATCTGGATCATGGCCCGCTTGATGATGTCGGCGGCGGTTCCCTGGATGGGCGTGTTCTGAGCCATGCGCTCGGCGTTGCTGCGTACGTTGTGATTGGTGCTGTTGATATCCGGAAGATACCGGCGCCGGCCGAACATGGTCTTGACCATCATGGTCTCGCGCACCTTCTGATGGGTCGCGTCCACCCAATCCCGCACCCGGCGGTGGCGATCCAGGTAGCCTTCGATGATCTCCTTGGCCTCCGGGCGGGATATGCGCAGTTGCCGGGCGAGGTTGTAGGGCCCCTGGCCGTAGACGATGCCGAAGTTGACCGCCTTGGCCTTCCGGCGCATGGCGGAGTCCACCCGCTCGACGGGAACGCCGAAAATGAGCGCCGCGGTGCGCGCGTGCACGTCCTCTCCCTGGCTGAACGCCTCCAGCAAGGCCTCGTCCTCGCTGAGGTGAGCCAGGATACGCAGCTCCACCTGGGAGTAATCCGCGCTCAGCAGCACGCAGCCTTCCGAGGCCACGAAGGCCTCCCGGATCCGCCGGCCGGTCTCGGTTCGCACGGGGATGTTCTGCAGGTTGGGGTGCGAGGAGGAGAGCCGCCCGGTGGCGGTGACGGCCTGGTTATAACTGGTATGAATCCGCCCGGTCTCCGGGTTGACCATCTCCGGGAGCACGTCCACATAGGTGGACTTCAGCTTGGCCAGCGACCGGTAGTTCAGGATCTCGGTGGGGAGCTCGTGCTCGAGCGCCAGCTCTTCCAGCACGGTGGAGTCCGTGGAAGCGCCCGACTTGGTCTTCTTCTTGACCTCGAAACCCAGCTCGTCGAACAGCACCACCCGGAGCTGAGCGGGGGAGTTGATGTTGAACTCCCGGCCCGCCAGCAGGTGGATGCGCTCCTCGAGTTTTTCGATCTCTCGCTGCAACTCTCCGCTCATCGCCTCCAACCGCTCACCGTCCACCTCGATCCCCCACAGCTCCATGTCCGCCAGCACGTGAATCAGCGGAAGCTCAATCTCCGCAAACAGCTCCCAGAGGTCCTCCTCCTGCTTCACCTTGGGCAGCAGCAACTCACAGAGCCGGAAGGTGACGTCCGCGTCCTCGCCCGAATAGGCGCTGGCCCGATCGATAGGCACCCGGGCAAAGGGAATCTCGTTCTTGCCCTTGCCCACCACGTCCGAGTAGGTGATGGTCTCGTGACCGAGAAACTCCCGCGACAGGCTATCCATCCCGTGGCCGGCGCGCCCGGGGTCCAGGACATAGGAAGCCAGCATGGCGTCGCAAGCGACGTTGCCGAGCTTCAACCCTTGCCGGTTTAAAAGCACCACCATGTCGTACTTGATGTTCTGCCCGTAGATCCGGACGGTGGGATCGGCAAGCACCGGGCCGAGTGCATCCAGCACTTCCCCCACGGACAGTTGCACGGGCGAGTCCTCCCCTTCGTGGGCCACGGGGATGTAGACCGCGTCCCCCGCAGCCGGGGCCAGGCTGATACCCACGATGTGCGCCCGGGCAGGATCCAGCGAGGTGGTCTCCAGATCCACGGAGCACTTCCCGGCCTGCTTGATCCGGGCGATGACCTGCCCCAGGGCTTTTTTTTCAAAGATGGTCTTGTACTTGCCGGTATCGATGGTGCGCCGACCCACCAGTTGCCTGCGGAGTCCGGGAAACTCCAGCCGCTGGAGCAACTCGTCCAGGGCCTGCCGGTCGTAATCTTTACGGGCGAATTCCTCAGGCTCGTGCCCGGTGTAAACGTCCATGGCCAGGGAGGCGAGCTTTTTCGACAAGCGGGCGTTGTCGGCCTGGTTGATGAGCCTCTCTTTCAGCTTGCTCTTCTTCATGGAGGGAGCGGCCGACAGTACCGCCTCGAGATCTCCATGCTCTTGCAACAGCTTGGATGCGGTTTTTTGGCCGACGCCGTAGACTCCAGGAATGTTGTCGGATGTGTCGCCCATCAGCGCCAGTAAGTCCAGCACCTGCCCGGGGGGTACCCCCATCTTCTTCTCGACGCCTTCCGAATCGTAGACGACCTGCTTCATTGTGTCGTACATGACGACTCTCTCGCCCACCAGCTGCATCAAATCCTTGTCGCCGCTGACGATGACCACCTCGAAGCCTTCCGCGACCGCCTGCTTGCACACGGTGGCGATGACGTCGTCGGCCTCGCAGCCCGGTTCCTGAAGCAGGGCCAGGTTCAGCGCCTGAATGATCTCTTTCACCAGAGGGATCTGGATCTTCAACTCCTCGGGCGCCGGCGGACGGTTGGCCTTGTACTCCGGGTACATCTCGTGGCGAAAGTTCTTCCCCCCCGCATCCAGCACCACCGCCACGTGGGAAGGATCCTTGTCGTCGAGAAGCTTGAGCAGCATTTTGGTTACGCCGTAAACCGCGTTGGTGAGCGTCCCACTTTGGGTTGACAGGTGCCGGATGGCGTGAAAAGCCCGGAATATGTACGAGTGGCCGTCCACCAGGTAGAGGATCGAGCGGGATTGTCCAGGCATATCCGAACGGTATCTCCGGTGTGCGCCGGCTGTCAATATATGTCGACGCGCCGGTGTTTCTGGTATAGTACTTTCCACCTGTGGGTCTCAAATTGGGGGTCTATTTATGAGCATGATGAGTACGAAAAACGTCCTGGCGGTTGCCATCTTGTCCTTCTCCTTTTCGCTCTGCGGATGCTCGGGGGACGAGGTCAAGCCTACCGAAACCGCGGAGGATTCGGACGTGTTCCAGGCATCCCAGCCCAGGTACACCCGGGAGCAGTTCCGCGAGATCTTCCTGAAGGTTCTCAACGCCAAAAACGATAAGGCCGCCAAGAGCGTCGGCGCGATGTTCCAAGCCATGATGGCAGGCATCGGCAAGCCCGGCTTCTCCTGCCGATACTCGATGGAATCGGCCCAGGCCTACCTCTCGGGCACCCAGGCGGAGTTCTCGAACGTCACCGGGGTCGACGGCGACACACTCAAAGAAGCCTGGGAGCAACTGCGAGCGGAGCTCGGACGAACGGAGCTGAACACGCTGAAATCCTGGATGACCTCGGAGGCCCAGAAACTCATCGAGCCGCAGCTCGAGATGGGGTTCTCCGGCCCGGAGGCAAACAACTTAGCCAGGTTCGTTCAGGCTTGCCCCGACCAGTTCCAAACCATCATCGACGAGTTGACCAATTTCCTCAAAAGCACCAACCGATGGTTGAAGACGTTCTCCACCCCGGCCTTCACCATCCCATAAGATCTCCCACCCACCCTTCGCGGCAACCTCAACACCACGGGCACAACAACACCAGGGAGATTCTGGCGGGTAAGCGGACTTTCATTTTTTCAAGATGAGCGTTATAGTTGTATGTATACCGATGAGGATAAAATCCTGTTGTTGCTGGAGGATTTACGGCCATGAAAAGTACTTTTGTGGGAGTAGTGGGCGTGCTGGGCACCTGCCTGGTTTTCATCTTCTGTTCTTGCGGCGGCGGCGAGTTGGACCAGTACGGCTGCCGGTCGGACTCGGACTGCAAACACGGGCGCATCTGCGTAAACGGATCCTGCCAAAACTCGGGCGGAACGTGCCAATCGGACGGAGAGTGTCCCTCGGGCCAGCACTGCTACAACAACCAGTGCCGGGTCTGCGACGCGGACTCCGACAACGTGTTCGGTGCCGACTGCTCCGGCGCCGATTGCGACGACCAAAACGGCGCGGTCCATCCGGGCGCCGATGAGCTTTGCGGCGACGGCCTGGACAACGATTGCGACGGCGTGACCGATCCGGAATCGCTGTGCGAGAACTGCGCCGGGGTAATCTGCCCGCCCGGCTACGCCTGCGATCCGGACACGGGTGTCTGCGTCCCCATCTGCACGCCCAACTGCACCGATCGCGAGTGCGGTCCGGACGGCTGCGGAGGATCGTGCGGAACCTGCCCGGACGGCTACTACTGCGACCGGACGGGACTCTGTGCGGTGGGATGCCGGGATCGCTGCGACCCGGGGGAGCGGTCCTGCGTCGGCAACGCGGTGATTCACTGCGAGGACACCAACGGCGACGGCTGCGTGGAGTGGTCGACTCCCAGCACCTGTCCCGAGAATTACAAGTGCGCGGACGGCGAGTGTGTCGGCTGCGATCCCGACTGCGACGGCAAGGAATGCGGCGATGACGGCTGCGGCGGCAGCTGCGGCGAGTGCGAACCGGACCTGCACTGCGAAAACTACCGGTGCGTGCCCGGCTGCCAGGACGAATGCTGGTGGGACGAGTTCTATTGCATGAGCCAACGCGAGTACGTCGTGTGCGGCCAATACGACGACGACCCCTGCACCGAGTTCTCCCCGCCCCAGCGCTGCCCCCGGGGCACTCGCTGCTCCGAGCGGGAGATGGCCTGCGTGAGCGACACCTGCGAGGACGAGTGCTACGCCGGTCAGACGCAGTGCCTAGACGAGTGGACCTACATGGATTGCGGCCAGTATGACAACGATCCCTGCCTGGAGTGGGGCTACCCGATCCCCTGCCCGCCGGAAACCCGGTGCGACTGGATGACCGGGTACTGCTCCGCGCCCACCTGCGAGCTCGATGAGTTCGAGCCCGACGACTTATACCGGCAGGCCACCCAGCTAAGCCCCAACATGGCGCAGACGCATTCCATCTGCCCGATTGGAGATCGGGACTGGTGGGTGTTTAGGCTCAGCGCGATCACCGACATCGTACTGGAAACCTCCGGCTCCCACGGCGATTCGGTCATGTGGCTGTATGACGCCAACCTGTCGGAGCTCGACTTCAACGACGACCACGGATTCGATCTCTGGTCCAGAATCACCCGGCGCGGCCTTCCCATGGGCACCTACTACGTTCAGGTCGCGGCATACGACAACTACGAGCCGATCGACTACTACATCCTGACGCTGTTCACCCTGGGCAGCTGCACCCCCGAATGCACCGGGCGCCAGTGCGGCCCCGACGGGTGCGGAGGGATTTGCGGCACCTGCCCGGCCGGCACATTCTGCAACGCCGACGGCCAGTGCGTCCAGGACGGTCACCGGCGAGGCGCCGGCGATCCCTGCGGCTTCTACCAGGGCTGCCCGGTCGACTGGAGCGCGGCCTGGACCTGCATCGAATACCCCGGGCAACTGAACGGCTTCTGCTCGTACCCCTGCATGGACGCAGACGACTGCGTCCACGACTTCCCCAACGGATGCTGCCGGGAGCTGGTGGAGGGATACAGCGTCTGCCTGCCCCCCGAGTTGTGCGTAGTCGATCACCCCGGCCACCTGGAGGAATGCGAATACAGCGGCCTGTGCCTACCGGACATGTTCTGCCTGGACATGCCCGACACCAACGAACAGCTATGTATCTTCACCTGCGACACGGCCATGAGCGTCTGTCCGGCGGACGGCACCTGCATCGCCACGGAAGACGGCGCCTCCACCGGCTTCTGCCTCCCCAGCGGAGGCGGAGAGTTCGCCGATCCATGCAGCCTTTCACAGGGCTGCCAGAGCGGCCTTTTGTGTACCCAGCTGGTGGAAGATCATCCCGGCTACTGCAACCGGCTGTGCAGCGACCTGCTCCCCTGCCTCTACCCGTTCGACTGCCTGCTAGAGGACGGCCAGGGCGGACGCTGGTGCGCCGCCACCTGCACCCAAGACACCAACTGTTCGATGCTGGGAGACTGGATTTGCTACATGGAAGCCGGCGACTGGGGCGTCTGCGTGCCCGCGGCGGTTCCCTAGGTCAGCTCCTGCGCCAGCGTCTCCACCCCTTCGACTGTCAGCGGAAACATCGGAAACAAACGACGAATCATGCGCACGGAGGGGGCGTGCCACATGCGCTCACCCATGGGATTGATCCAGGCGGTATGCCGGAAGTGATCCGTGAGGCGCTCGAGCCAGACGATCCCCGGGGCCTCGTTGCGGTCCTCCCACTGTATGGCCCCCCAACGGTCGGTCAGCTCGCCCGGGTACATGTAGGCGTCGCCCACCAACACCACCCGGGTATCCCGGTCATACTGCGCAATCAAATCGGGGGTGGAAACCGATTCTCTGAAATAGGCGTCCGTGTACACTTCCCCGTAGACACAGTTGTGGAAGTACACGTGGGCGAAGCGCTTGAAGTGGCGCGACCGATGGGCCGCGGAGAAGAGCAGATCCACCAGGTGGCGATAGGGCTCCATGGACCCACCCACGTCCATGCAAAGGATCAGGCCGATCTCGTTCTTTCTGGGCGAACGAAAGACCAGCTCCAGCTCGCCGGCCTCCCGGGCGGTCTTGTCGATGGTTTCACAAAGATCCAATTCGTCGCAGGACCCGTCCCGCTTCAACACCCGGAGCTTGCGCAGAGCCACGGAAAGCTGCCGGGTATCCAGGACCAGATCGTGGCGGTGCTCCCGGTAGCGCCGGGCGGCGGCCACCTGGACGGCGGAGCCCCAGCGGCCTTCCCCTCCCACCCGGATGCCCCCGGGATGATAGCCGCCATGACCGAACGGCGAGGTCCCCCCGGTTCCGATCCAACGGCCGCCCCCGTCGTGCCGCTCCTGCTGCTCTCGCAGCCTCTGTTCGAAGAGCTCGCGGAGCTTCTCCACGTCCACGTTGTCGAGAACCTTGCGCAAGGCGGGATCGAGTTGGAAAGGCGACACCGGGGCTTCCAGCCAGCGCCGAACGTCTTCCTCGATGACGGCCCCGTCCGCGCCGATGCCCTTGAAGTGCTCGGCGAAAACGCGGTCGAACTCGTCGAAATACTTCTCGTCCTTGCAGAGCAATGCGCGGGCCAGGGAGTAGAAACCAATCAGGGAGGAGCCGTGTAAACCCATCGCCAGGCCATCCACCAGGGTCATCCACTCAGTTATGCTGACCGGGATCTTCCGCTCCCGCAGGCGGAAAAAGAACCCCAAAAAGATGCCCGCGTGATCCTCCATGGGTCGCCTATCACCACATCGAATGTGATCGCGTAGACGACGTGCCCCCCTGCTCGACCACGTCGTAGTCTTCCTTTCTCTTGATCAACGTGCCCAGGAAGGGAATCGCCTGGGCCACCTCCGACCGGGAGATGCCCGCCTGCAGCAACGCGCCGATCCAGTCGATCAACTCGGAGGTGGAGGGGCGCTTGCGCAAACCGTCCAGGGAGCGAATCTGGTAAAACTTCTGCAGGCACTGCTCCAAAAGCTTCTTGCCCACCTCCGGGTGGTGTACCCGAACGATGTCCGCCATCAGCTTGCGTTCGGGAAAGTGGATGTAATGGAATACGCAACGACGCAGGAACGCGTCGGGCAGCTCCTTCTCGGCGTTGGAGGTAATCACCACGATGGGCCGGCTCTTGGCCACGTGGCGGTCGCCGGTCTCGATGACGGAGAACTCCATCATGTCCAGCTCGTGAAGCAGATCGTTTGGAAACTCCAGGTCGGCCTTGTCGATCTCGTCGATGAGCAAAACCACCTGTTTATCGGAAGTCAGCGCCCGTCCCAGGGGACCCAGCTTGATGTACTGGCGGATGTCCGAGACCTGCCGGTCGCCGAAGCGGCTGTCCTGCAGCCTCTGCACCGTGTCGTAAAGGTACAGACCGTCGGCCGCCTTGGACGTAGACTTGACGTTCCAGGCAATCAGCTCCAGCGAAAGATCCTCGACCACCGCGTGCGCCAAAAGCGTCTTCCCCGTCCCCGGCTCCCCCTTGACCAAGAGCGGCCTCCCCAAGGCCACGGAGACATTCACCGCATGCCTCAGTTCCGGCGAGGTAAGATACGACTCCGTTCCCGCAAACTTATTGAAATCCTTATTCATTCCGCCTTCCTTTCCGTTGGTGTTGATACCACATACAGCCCACGGTGGCAACCGCTCACCCGTTTCCAGGATCTCCCACCCCATTTCCGGTCGATCCCAATCTCCCGAGTAAAAAGGGACACTT
>JAUXGL010000152.1 GCA_030622135.1 Deltaproteobacteria bacterium | reverse complement strand
CGGAGGCGGAAAGGCCATGGTCTCGCCTCCGAAATGGCAAGGACGCTGGAGACCCCACGAATCGCCTTGGCAGATCGTGAAACCTACACGTAGGTAGAAGTAGGAGGATCAAGCCTGCCGGCAACCCCGTATGTCTTGACAACCCGCCGAATCGGTAGCATAAATGTGTATTGGTGAAACTGAGTAAACCCCAAAAGAACCTGCCGGGAGCGCTGGCGTTTTCCCTGGCTTTGTGGATCGGCCTGCTGCCGTTCTTCTCGGCTCTTCACTTGGCCATGGTGCTGCACGTCTACTGCCCGGAGCACCGCCACCTTCACGATGTGGTCACCGCGGGCGAGGTGGTCCCCACGGAAAACACCGGCCGGGCCGCCACTTCCCTCTTCACCCAATCGTCGAACTCCTCGCTGACCACCCTGGAGGAGTGTCCGTTCGCCGATCTGGCTCTCCGCCATGGCGTGGTATCCTGCCCAAGCACACTTCCAAATTTGTTAAATGCCCGGACACGGACAATCGTTCCACCTCCGAGCCTCGGCGCCTCGTGGCCCGTCCTGTCCCAGGCCCCCAAGCACTCCCCTCCCTTCCCGGCCGCCTGAGAACCGCTGCATCCGGCCTGCGCTACCGCAGGCTAACCTTACACCTGGAAAAGGAAGGAGAGAAACGTGAAAACACGTGACTGTCTGTGTATGCTAACTGTCGTCTTGCTGGCCGCCGCCCCGGCCTGGGGACAAGCGGAGGAAGAATTAAAAGAAAGAGTCAAGCAGCTCGAAGAAAAGATCGAGCAGTTCTCCGGCCAGATGGAACAGAGCGAGTTGGAGAAACTGGTTTTGGAGGCCGAAACAGAGGCCAAGGCCCCCGAGGAGGAGATTCGGCCGGAGGAGCGGGAGTTTCTGTGGGGTGCGTTGGCACTTCAAAAGCTCAACCCGGAGATCTCCATCTCCGGCGACATCGTGGCCGGCCTGGTAATCGAGGGCACCAAGTTCTACGGGGGCGATGGTGACCGCGGCGGCATGCCGCTTCGGGAGGTGAGCATCACCGTCCAGCACGTGCTGGACCCCTACTCCACATTCAAGGGGGCCATCAACTTCACCCCCTGGCCCAACGAGGCCGCTAGCGTGGAGGAGTTCTACATCACCTGGTTTGGGATCGTCCCCTCACTCTCTTTCACCGTGGGCCGGTTCCGCCACAACTTTGGAGTTATCAACCGCTGGCACGAGCATGACCTGGACCAGGTAAACTATCCGCTAGCCATGAACCTGGTGCTGGGCGAAGACGGCCTCGGCCAGACCGGCGCGTCCATAAAGTGGTTCATGCCCCCGCTGTGGGCTCACGCCAACGAACTCACCCTGGAGATCGCAGACGGCGAGAACGACACCCTGTTCGCCGGTGAGTTCTTCACCGTGCCCACGGCCATGCTGCACCTGAAGAGTTACTACGACCTGTCGGAGAGCACCTACCTGGAGCTGGGCCTGACCGGCATGTTCGGCTTCAACAACCGGCGCGGCTACCTGCCCGACGGAGCCACCGAGCTCGAAGACGAGGACTGGCGCAAAACCATCGCCGCCGGGGCCAACCTGACCATCTACTGGTCGCCCCCCCAGCAGGCCAAGTACCGCTCGCTGACCTGGCGGTCCGAGTTCTACTACGTGAACAAGGAGATGCCCGTGGGCGGCCCGGATGAGGTCCAGCACTCCTGGGGCTTTTACTCCTACGTCGACTATCAACTGGCCACTCGCTGGTTCTGCGGCGTGCGCTACGACCTGGCCCTGCCCACCATCCGGGACAACGACGACCTGGCCTGGGACGTGGTCCCCTACATCACCTTCTGGCAGAGCGAGTTCGTCTACCTGCGGCTGGAATACAGCCATGGCGAGAAGATTCCGTACATACAACCCGACGGCACCCTGGCCCGACAGGCGGACAACCGGATCCTTTTTCAGATCGACTTCGCCGCCGGTCCGCACAAACACGAGAAATATTAGCCCTGCTTGGAGGTTACCGATATGAAAACCAGAAACCTGTTATTTAGCCTGGCGCTCGCGCTGGCCGTACTTGCATCTTCAAACCAAGCCCAAGCCGAGAAGAAAATAAATATGGTGGTCACCTGCTCGGCCTACCAGTCCATAGCCGAGTACATCGGCGGAGACCTGGTGACCGTGTCTCACATAGTCAAGGGCTACCAGGATCCCCACATCGTCCGCCCCAAGCCATCCCTGGCGGTTGAGCTGAGCGCGGCGGACCTGTTCGTGGCCACGGGCATGGACCTGGAGATGTGGGCCCCGGCGCTGGTGAACATGTCCAACAACCCCGACATCCGCAGCGGGCAGAAAGGCTACGTATCCGCCAGCGCGGGGTTGAAGATCGTCGAGACGCCCGTCACCGTCAGCCGCGCCGAGGGAGACGTGCACATCTACGGCAACCCGCACATCCACACCAGCCCGCTGAACGGCAAGACCGTCGCCGAGAACATCTACGTGGGCCTTTCCAAGATCGCCCCGCGGCACGCCGACTTGTTCGCGGAGAACCTGAAGAAGTTCAAGGCGGAGGTGGACCGGCGCACCTTCGGCCCGGAGCTCGTCAAGATGCTCGGCGGCAAGGTATTGACCAACCTGGTCCAGCGGGGCAAGCTTATCCCCTTCCTCGAGAAAAAGCAGTACAAGGGCAAGCCGCTGGTCGACTACCTGGGCGGCTGGATGAAGCAGGCCCTGCCGCTACGGGGGCGCAAGGTGGTCTCCTATCACAAGAACTGGAGCTACTTCTCCCAAGTATTCGGGCTGGAAATCGTCGAGTACATGGAGCCCAAGCCGGGCATCCCGCCCACCCCCAGGCACGTGGCCAATGTAATCAACAAGATGAAAGAGCTGCACATCAAGGTCATGCTGGCGGCCAACTACTTCGACGTGGGCAAGGTGCGCAAGGTGGCCGAGAAGGTGAACGCCGTCCCGGTCATCGTGGCCCTGGCCCCGGGCGGCCAAAAGGAGATGAAAAACTTCTTCGATCAGTTCGACATCTGGATCAAGGAGCTGAACAAGGCGTTTGAGCAGGCCGACGCACAACCCTCCTGAGCAAAGGAACTTCATTGAGCATCTTCGACTTGATGGCGGCGCCATTCGCCGAGTGCCTGATCCTGGTGGCCATCCACACCTATCTGGGCATCCACGTACTCAAGCGCCGGGTCATCTTCGTAGACCTGGCCCTGGCCCAGATCGCCGCCCTGGGGACCACCGTAGGGTTCATCTTCGGCATTCTACCGGAAACCAACGCGGCCTTGATCTTTTCCATGGCCTTCACCTTCGTGGGCGCCGCCGTCTTCGCCGTCACCCGGCTGCGCGGAGACAAGGTACCCCAGGAAGCCATCATCGGCCTGGTCTACGCCATCACCTGCGCCATCGCGGTTCTGGTGGTGGAAAAAACCCAGGGCGCCGAGCACATCAAGGACATCCTGGTAGGCAGCATCCTCTGGGTGTCATGGAAGGACGTGGCCATCGCTGCGGGTGCCTACCTATTCATCGGCATAATCCACTACCGCTTCCGCGACAAGTTCCTGCTCATTTCCAACTACCCCGAAAAAGCCTACCGACAGGGGATGCGGGTGCGCGCCTGGGACTTCTTGTTCTACCTGACCTTCGGTTTCGTAATTGCCTTTTCAGTCAAGGTGGCCGGGGTGCTGCTGGTCTTCGTCTTCCTGGTGGCACCGGCCATCATGGCCCTCATGATCACCGATCGGCTCTGGCACCAACTGCTGATCGGCTGGGGCATGGGCACCCTGGTGACGGTGCTCGGCCTTTATATCTCCTACGTGGTGGACCTGCCCAGCGGGCCAAGCGTGGTGGCCTTTTACGGCATCACCCTGGTGGGCGGCGCGCTGATCGTCTACCTCGTCCGGGCGAGGAACCGATGGAAGGCGCTGAAGGCCATCTGCGCCGGCATCGCCGTAGCGTGTGTCGTCGTAACCCTGTTCTACCACGGCGGCCGGTGGCTGGCATCCACGAACCTGGCCGTCAGTGAAGAGGTGCAGCACGTGGAGGAGGGGATCAAACGCGACGAAGCGACCGTGACCGCCCGAGCGATGGAGAACATTTGCAAGGACACGGCCGTCCTGGTGGCAGCCACCAACGGCTGCGTGGGGCCCGGAAAGATCCAGCGCTACGTCGACCTGGACGACGCCCGAGCCCGGCTGGACTTTATCCAGACGAAACTCCAGGAGGACCAGAAGAAGGGACTGGGATTTCTTTTGGTTTTCTTATCAGATCCGCAAACACCCATGTTTTTCCGGTCGAAGGCGGTGGAGTCGCTCAAGAAGGCCACCGGAGAAGATTTCGGCTACAATCCCGAAACGGATCCACCCGGCAATGCCGAGGCCCTCGAGTCGATCTGCCGGCGCCTGAAGGCGGTGAAACGAGGAGACCGCTAGAGAGTGGAAAAAGAACTCCGACTTCGCCCCATCGGCATCATCCGTTCACCCTACCGTAAGCCCGGAGGGACGCCGGTCCAGCCGGCCTTCGGCGGGGATGTTCAGGGAGAGGTCGAGATCTTCGATGAGTACGCAAACGCACTCGACGACATCGAGGGGTTCGAGCGCATCTGGCTCATCTTCTGGCTCCACCGGGCCCGGCCCCACCGGCTGCGGGTGATCCCCTACCGGGACACGGTGGAGCACGGCCTGTTTGCGACCCGGGCCCCTTCCCGCCCCAATCCCATCGGCCTGTCCGTCGTGCGCCTGATCGGGAGGGAGGGCAACCGGCTTTTGGTCGAGAGCCTGGATATCCTGGACGGCACACCGCTCTTGGACATCAAACCCTACGTCCCCAAAATCGATGCCCACACCGGCTCGAAGGCCGGCTGGTTCGACGCCGGCCGCGACGCGCGCAAGGTCGCCGACAAACGCTTTCACCAGGCCGAAGCCATCCGGGTCAAGAAAGACGAGGTCGTGCTCCGGCTGGGCGTCCGCGGGTGCATCGAAACCACCGCCCGGCACGTGCGCCTGAAGCTGGCGGACGCCCTCATGAAAGCAGAAGCGCAGAACCCCGACGGGGAGGGTGCCGTCGAGCTGCTGACCGCGTTTCTGGAGCAAACCGATTTCAAGGCCGTCCGCGCCTCCGACGAGGAACTCGCCGGGCAGCACGAAGCGACCGTCAGGATATATAAAAAAACGGACGGGGGGGTGGACTGGCTCAAAATTTGATGCCTTGTTAGTATAGCCTATGTGGGAGATGAAAAGATGACTTCGTACCGATGGCTTGTTGTACTGCTAACTGTGTTTTTTACCCTGGCTCTTGCCTCTTGTACTTCGAGCTACACGCCGGTGGACGCGGGGGAAGAGGTCCGGCTGGACGGGGAGGACGGCGGAGACGTTGCCGACGGCGAGGGCGGGTGTATCGACGCCTACCCCGGACAGGTGCTGATAACCGAGATCATGGCCGATCCCCGGGCGGCCGCGGGGAAACCGGGGCGGTTCGTCGAGCTGTACAACAACGGCTTTGAGACCCTCTACATGCAAGGATGGGTGCTGAAGGACGGCGCCAACGAAGCGGAAATCGGCCTGCCGGAGGAAAAAGAGTTTTTTCCCGATACCCACGTGGTGCTGGCCTTCGAGGCCGACCCGCAGAAGAACGGCGGCCTGGAGCCGGACCTGGTGATCGATGGAATCGACCCCTCCCGGGGGCTCTTGTTCATCCAGTCCGGCGATGTCGAGGTGGACCGGGTGGCTTTCAGCGGCGTGGGCTGGACGATCCCGCCGGGAGCCTCCTTGAACCTGGATCCGGGGAAATACGATCTGCTGCAAAACGACCGCGCGGACAACTGGTGCACGGCCACCGAAGCATACGGCGACGGCGACCTGGGCACGCCGGGATCGATCAACACCGTGTGCGTGCCCCCGGTGTGCGGCGACGGCGAAGCCGAATACCCCGAGCAGTGCGACGACGGCAAGAACGGGGACGACCTGGACGGTTGCCGGGACGACTGCACCTTCACCTGCGGCGATCCCGAAACGGACTGCCCGGACACGGCCGAAGACTGCCTGGGTTTCGTTTGCGAACCCAGCACCCTCGGCCAGGTATGCCTGGAGGTCGCGGACGACCAGGACGTCCCCGACGACGGCAACCCCTGCACCTTCGGGGTATGCGACCAGGGCACGGGATCCCACCAAAACCACGAAAACGGCCACCCCTGCGACAACCTGGGCGGGCTGCCCGGCGACTACTGCAAGGAGGGGGCCTGCATCGAGCCGGTCTGCGGCGACGACATCACCGGCCCACTGGAACAGTGCGACGACGGCAACAACGAGGACGGAGACGGCTGCTCGGCGATCTGCGAGTTCGAGTTCTGCGGCAACTCGGAGCTGGACGGCGAGGAGCAGTGCGACGACGGGCGCAACGGGGACGACCTGGACGGCTGCCGGGACGACTGCAAATACACCTGCTCAATCCCGTCGCTGGACTGCCCCGACACCCCGGGCGACTGCCACTCGCCCGTGTGCATACCCAACGCCCTGGGCCAGATATGCGCGGAGGCCGTCGACACCTCCGACGTTCCCGACGACAACAACCCCTGCACGGCCGACTCCTGCCGATCGAACGGCACCGCTGCGCACCTGCCCCTCGAAAACGGCACGACCTGCGACAACCAGGCCGAGCCGCCGGGGGACTACTGTGCCGGCGGGTTCTGCATCGACCCGGTCTGCGGCGACGGGATCGAGGGGCCCCTGGAGGCTTGCGACGACGGCAACTTCAGCGCCTGCGACGGGTGCCTACCCACCTGCGAGTTGCACACCAACACCTGCGGGGACGGCTTCACCTGCCCGCCGGAGAAATGCGACGACGGTAACGACCATACCGGTGACGGCTGCACGCCCGAATGCAAAGTCGAGGCCGGAACCTGCCCGCCGGACATGGTGCCGATCCCCGCCGATCCCGCCCATGACGTTCCCGACCCCTTCTGCATGGACGTCTACGAGGCCTCCCGGGCCGACGCTACCGCCGCCGGCGAGGATGCCATGGGCACGGACGTGAACAAGGCCGTCTCCCAGAAAGGCGTGATCCCCTGGCACGTCAACCCGATGAGCGCCCGGGTGTTCGAGCAATTCCAGGCCGCCTGCCGGACCGCCGGAAAGCGCATCTGCAAAAAGGAGGAGTTTAAAACGGCCTGCAGCCGGGCCGGCTCCAACCTCTACGTCTTCGGAAACACCTTCGACCGGGAGATCTGCAACTGCGTGGACACCTTCTGCGACGACCACTGCACCGAGCACGGCATCGATCCCTGCAGCACCGCCGACAACTGCGGTTACACCTACCGCTGCTTCCACGCCGTGCCCACCGGCGACTTCTCCGGCTGCACCAACGCCTACAAAACCTTCGACATCTGCGGCAACGTCTGGGAGATCGTCCCCGCGGACACCGACCCGCGGGGATACGAGGTGCGCGGCGGCGCCTTTAACTGTGCCGGCGCCAGCGCGCGCCTGCAGTGCACCTTCAACGCCGGCTGGACCGGGCTGTACGCCGGCTTCCGCTGCTGCCGCGACTATTGAAAGGGTTATTCATGAAAACGCGCGCAGGGATGCTCTGGCTGGCTTTCCTCCTGTCCGGCTGCGCCGGGATCGAAGGCAGACAGGACGGCGGGCTTCAACCGCCCCAGTGTGAACTCCGGATGCTGGAGGACGACGTCACCAACGCCCGTGAGCTCGGAGGCCATCCGCTCACCCCGGACGGATACGTAGACTGCCAAAAGATCTACCGCGGCGGGCACCTGGGCAACCTGACCGACACCGGCTGCCGGGAGTTCTCCGACCTGGGCGTCAAGACGGTGATCGACCTGCGCATGGAAACTACCCAGCAGAACGCCCCACCTCCCGCCTGCGTGACCGGCCAGGCCACGGTGGTCGACGCGGCCATGCCCAAGCTGCTCCCCGACAACGTCGACAACTACCTGGCGCTGATGAGTGAAACCGACGCGGTGGCCGCCGCGTTCGAGGCCCTGGGCAACGCCGCTGCCTACCCGGTCTACATCCACTGCGTCATCGGCCGCGACCGGGCCAGCTTCATAACCGCCCTGGTTTTACTCGCCCTGGGCGCCAGCAATCCGCAGGTCATCTACGAGTTCGAGTTCTCCGAGAAAGCCGGTATCGAGGTCAAGACCGAGTGCATCCAGGCGATCCTCGACGAGGTGAACAACCGCGGCGGCATCGAGGCCTACCTGACCTCCGCAGGCGTAACCTCCAACCACCTGGAAATCCTGCGGTCGGAAGCAATCAAGAACGAATAGGGCCAACACCCCCCCCGTGGGCGCCCTTCGAGACATCAGATCTCAAGAAGAATTCAGTTATAGAGAGAAACCGGGCGAGACAAGGAGATGAACGATGAAGGAACGAATATCGAGGAGTGCAGTTCTGCTTACAATAATTGCTCTGGTTTTCTGCCTGGGTTGCAATCGGGAGAAGGGGGAAAAACAGCAGAAGACCACGGTGGAATTCGAGCCGTCCGATACGGGGAAAGGCCCCGCGCCGCCAAAGCTCCCGCAAAAGGCCGCGGCACGGGAAATCACCCTGATTGTTCTCGAGGACAAGCGCTGCACGGACCGCAGTTGCATGACCGCTCCGGTCATCGGCAAGCTCCAGGCTACCATCAAGGGGCTCAAGGTGGTCCGGTGCGACTGGAACACGCCGAAGTGCAAACAGACATTCGAAAGGGAGGGGCTGAAGTACCTTCCCGCCTACCTGTTCGATGAATCGGTGAAGAGCCATCCGGCCTATTCGAAAATAGCGCGGTTTTTGCATCCCACTCCCAAGGGCGCCTTGAAGGCACTCCGGTTCCCGGCCGAGTTCGATCCCAAGGCGGAGATCTGCGACAACGGCAAGGACGACACCGGAAACGGCCTGGTGGACTGCAAGGATCCCGGCTGCAAGAAGAAGGTGATCTGCAGAAAGGAAATCCCCAGAAGGCTGGAGGTGTTCGTCATGTCCCAGTGCCCCTACGGCACCAAGGCGCTGGACTCCATGGGCGAGGTGCTGGACGCCTTCCAGCGCAAGATCGATTTCCGCGTCCACTACATCGCCGGCGCGAAGGGAGATGGTTTCAAGTCTTTGCACGGGCAGCCGGAGGTGGACGAGAACATCCGGGAGCTGTGCGCCATCAAGCACTACCCGAAAAACTACAAGTACATGGACTACATCTGGTGCCGGGACAAAAACATAAAGGACAAGAACTGGCGCGCCTGCACCAGGAAGAACGGGATCAGGGAAACGGTCATCGAGAAGTGCTCCGCCGGCGAGGAAGGCAAGACGCTGCTGCGGGAGGACATCAAGCTGGCCAAGGAGCTCGGCTTCGGCGCCAGCCCTACCTGGTTGGCCAACAACCGCTTCGAGTTCCACGCCATTCCCCCGGAGACCATCAAGCAAAATTTCTGCAAACATAACCAGGGATTGAAGGGCTGCGAGAAGAAGCTGTCCACCAAGTCCACCACCCCCGACGGCGTGTGCAAGTGAAGGATCAACCCTTCTTTGTCTTTTGTTCAAACCAGCGGCGGTTGTTCACTCGGGCGTAACTCTCAAGGATGCGCCCGTGGAACATGGAGAAGAAAGCCGGGCGCTCGGAGGGGACGAACATGGTCATGTAGAGGTGCACGACCAGGCCTACGATCACCATGGCCGCCGCGGCAAAATGCACCAAGATGGACCAGCGCACGATCTCCGTGTCGCCCGGAAAATGGTGCATGACAAGGCCGCTTGCGATCACCAGGACGGTTCCGACGGAGACCACCAGGCCAAACAGCTTCTGGCCGGCGTTGTACATGCCCTGGGGAGGCAGCTCTTTCTTCGATCGGAAGAAGATCCGCTTGCTCTCGATCCATAGCCAGGACACATCGGTGCGGTCCAGCTTGAGATTGCGAAGGAACGAAACCAGGTATCTCTTGAAGCCGAAAATACCGTACGCCAGCAAAACCACCACCCAGCTCACCCCGACGACCACGTGGAACTGGAGCAGCGTCTCCCGAGAGCCGAACAGGGAGAGCATGGTCTGGTTGAAGAACCCCGGGGTCACGCGGTAGCGTTCCGAGCTCAGCAGCCCGAAGCCGGTGAGGATCTCGAACAGCCACACCAGCGCGTTGAACCAGTGAAGCCAAACCATGGCCATGTCCCGCCGCTTCAACGTCGGCTCGACCGCCGGCCGGGCTTCTTCCTCCTTTTGCTCCCCCCGGACCAGTTGGCGGAAGAAGGCCACCCCCTGTCCCAGGAAAACCAGCCCCAGCAACCCCAGGAAACCGGGCCTGGCCACCTTCTGCAAGACCAGCCCCGAGAGGGGCGGCGAGGTCTTTTCCGGATCGGGTGGGTACTCCTCGATAATCCGGTCGATCACCTCGTTCTTGCCCGCGTAGGCGACCTGGGGCCGGATGGACACTTCGTGGGTCTCCAGCCGGCGGACTCGGTGACTCAACAGGTAGCGGGAAGGAGGGCTCTTGCGGTCGTCCAGGTCGCCGAAGATCCTCGCGCCGGCCGGACAGGTGATAACGCAGGCTGGCTCCAGGCCGGCGTCCACCCGGGGGGCGCACAGATCGCACTTCTCGGCGATCTTGAGATCCCCACGGACCATGCGGGCACCATAGGGACAGGCCTCGACACAGTAGCCGCACCCGATGCAGGTGTTCGCGTCCACCCGGATTCTTCCCTGGTCGTCTCGGAAGGTCGCGCCGGTGGGGCAGGCGTCCAGGCAGGTGGCCTCGAGGCAATGACTGCACATGCCCACGTAATGGGTAAAGAGGAGGGCCTTGGAAGAAGACACCGGGGGCATGGGGCGGACCCAGTTCCGGACCACGCCCTCGGGCAAGCTCCACTCCTCCTGGCAGGCGATCACGCAAGCGCCGCAGCCGACGCAGCGGTCCATGTCGATGATCATGGTCTGACGAGGCATGTCAGCAACTATCCTCCAGCTTCACCTTGAACACGTCCCGGTCGCCGTCTTTTTTCTTGGCGGGCTTTTTCTTTCGGCCCTTTTCGGGTTCACGCGGCTGATGCCTGGAGCCGGCGGGCCGAACCTTTGTGGCCGGCTGCGGTATGGTACCGCGCTGGATCCCGGACTCGTCCACATCGCCTTGGATTTCCCGCCCGGCCCGGGTGACCAGTTGTATGAAGTTCACCCGGATCCCCGTGCCCCCGGTGGGGCCGTCCACCCGGAAACGCGTGGTCATGATATTGTCGGACACTCCCTTGGCGTGAGCGTACTTCAGCGCACGCGATCGGCTTCCATACCCGTGTACGGTGTACACCAAGTCCGTGCGGATGGCCGGAGTGGCCAGCACCGACACGGGTCCGGTGCGGAAGCCGTCTTGGTTCTGGATATAGACCTTGTCTCCGGAAGAGAGCCCCTTGGACCGGGCCACCGCTTCGTTCAACCACAGGACGTTCTCCGGCGCCTTGTCCATCAGGCACTTGAGGTTCTGGGTGCGGGCGAACGAGTGGTAGGGATTGCGGCCGGACACCAGCCGGAACCAGCCGAGCGGGGGTTGCTCCACCGGCTCGAAGACAGGGATGGGATCGTATCCCATGCGGGACAGGGTTGCCGAAAAGATCTCGATCTTGCCGCTGGGCGTGCTGAAGCATCCGGGCTCGCCCGGCTCCAGATGGGGCCGCTGTTCATCAAGCTGGTGGATGCCCTTGCGGGCCAGCTCCGCGCAGGTGATTCCCTGCGGAGCCAGGCGCGAATCCAGGTAAGCGGTCACGTCCGGGTGGGTGAAGCAATCCGTGTGGCCCAGCCGGTGGGCCAGTTGCTGCACGATCCAGTAGGGACCCTTGGCTTCGTAAGCCGGGGGAACCGCCGGCTGGCGCAGGGCCAGGAAGGGCCGGGGATGATCCACCACGGCCAAGACGTCGTCGTAGCGCTCCAGGTAAATCGCCTCGGGGAGAATCAGATCGGCCCACAGGGCTCCCTCGGTAGGAAGAATGTCCACCATGGTAATAAAGTCCACCGCGCGCAGGGCCTCCCGGGTGCGCTTGATGTCGGGCAGCGACTGGATCGGGTTGACCGCGTACAGGATCCACTGCTTGATCCGGCTGTCCGGGCCGATGCTGGCCTCGACGATCTCGTGGGAGGCCACCCCGAAGTGGGTGAAGGCGTGGCGACCGGTGGCAACGCTCCGATCCATGTCCCCGTGTGGGGAGGGGCAGGGCAAGGGACCGAGATCCACCTTGGAGCGCAGATAGTAGCCACCCGGACGTCCCCAGGCACCCAGCAGCGCCACCAGAATGGCCATGGCCCGGCTGCGCTGGGTGTCGTTGCCGTACCAGGTGCTGAAGCGACCGCAGTGAATCATCACGGCCGGCTTCAGCCGGGCCATGTGGCGGGCTTCCTCGACGATGATTTGCTCCGGGATCTGCGTGACCTGGGCGGCCCATTGGGGTGAGTAGGCGGCGACGGCCCGGCGAAGCTCATCGAGACCGATTGTGTATTGCTTGACGTATTCACGATCGTAGAGGTCCTCGGCAAGCAACACGTTGATCCAGGCGAGCAGAAGGGCCGTGTCCGTTCCCGGGCGGATGGGCAGCCAGCGGTGGGCCTTCGAGGCCGCCACGGACATGCGCGGATCCACAACGACGATACGCGCGCCCCGGTCGACGGCCTCGGCGAACTCGGCCACTTGCCCGGTCTGGACGTTCTCGCCGATGTGGCAACCGATCAGGACGACCATCCTGCTTTGGGCCATATCGTGCCGCTCCGGGGAACCGGGCCCCTCTCCGAAGGTAAGCTGGAAGCCCACGTCGCGCGGGCCGCGGCACTGCCCGAAAGAAGGGACCGCGCGGTTGGGATTGCCGATGTGCAGCATGAAGGAGTTGATGAACCGGGAGGACAGTCCGTGGGAGAAGATCCCGATGGAGCCCGCCCCGTTTTTTAAAATGGTTTCTCTAGTCTTGGACGCCCAGAGATCCAGGGCCTGGTCCCAGGAAATCCGTTTCCACTTGCCTTCGCCCCGCTCCCCTACCCGGACCAACGGGAACTTGAGCCGGTCGGGGTCCTCGACCTGGTGGCGGCCGGAGTTACCCCGGGCACACAGCCTGCCCTTGCTCCTGGGATGATCGGGATTGCCCTGAACCCTCACGATGCGGCCGTCTCTGACCTTCACCAGGATTCCGCAGCGCCACAGGCACAGGTCGCAAATGGAGGGGATTTCCACGGCCGGCTCGACGCCCACCCGGCTCTCCCGGCGCAGACCCGCATCCATGGGCTTGGCCCGGGCCTTCTTTGAAAAAGCCCCGGGCGAAACCGCCGCCGCCCCCAGGAGCTTGAGCAAGGTACGCCGCTTCATCATGCCACCGACTAGTATTGTAACACCTTGGCCAAAGTTAATATTCCCGGACGGTTCTGTCAACTCGGCCCGGCCAGCCCCAATCTCCCATTGGTGCCCCTACGTTTCGACATAACATATTGACTTCCCAGGGGAACTCAATATACGCGGTGCCACTATACTGGTGAGATGATTTACTCGTGGTCCCCTCGCAAGTGTGCGTTTTTGTGCCGTCCGATGAAACGGACGGTGCAAGT
>JAUXGL010000231.1 GCA_030622135.1 Deltaproteobacteria bacterium | reverse complement strand
TTTATTCCGGCCATAGGAAATGTCGAAAAACAACGAGAAGACTTCCGCCGCTAACGATACGAATCGCGGCGTTCGCGTGCCACCCTGATTTGCCTTTATTGCTACGAGATGTTATTAACATACTATATCATAGCGCGGCTCCGCCGTAATCCAATGACCCGCGCAGTACTCTCAAAATTTGCGCGTGGCGCGCAAATTTTGGTGGTTAGTAGTATACAGGAAATGCAATATGCAAGTGGGTGACCCCAGATTTCCCGCCACACGATGGAAAGATGTTGGTGAGCTTAATCTCGTGTCCACTCTGTGGCTATTTGCACACCACTTAGATTAAGAGCCGTGGCGATTTTGAAGAGTGTGTTTCTCCTTGGCATGGAGCTTGAGCCAAAGAACCGGGAGAGCGATGGCTGAGGTATGCCTGTGAGGGTGGAGAGCTTTTTGATTCCACCTTTTTTGTCCACGACCAGACGGAGATTATCTTTAAAGGTTCGGATGTCTTTTGCAATCTTCTCAAGATCGTTGAACTTGATGTATACGGCGCTTCGGCGCTTGCGCTGCTCACAATCGTTGATCATGTCCTGGATGTCGGCCACGATCTCAGACCGTTCTCCCTTATTGTTCTCGTCCCTCCAGAGAACCATCAGATCGTAGACGCCTTCAAAATCCATGGCCGTTCGTACGGCCGAAGAAATGAAATCACTCGGCAAACCGCTTTTGTCCATTAAGCTAGCGATCTCGAAAAGCTCCAGATCATGATTTGGTGCAACTTGACTGTTCATGGCAACCTCCCTCGTTCAGTATATTTGCCCATCATGACAAGTTGTAGATGCGTTTTGAAACGGGCTAACTTTCTTTTCTCCTGCCTTGCGTTTTCTTTGACATATGCCTCACAGAGAACCGCCTGCCCGAGAATTCCGATTGGAAGTCGGAGTTGAACCTTTCCGGGACCCAAGTTGTGCCACTTCATCTTGTACCCATTCTGAATCGATCGACCTCCCCTTGGGTTGCTTGCTGGAGACCAGAATTTGCCTGACTTGAACTTTGGGTCTTTAGGATATGAATGGAGACAGCGGACATCAGGGCGAATGGTTTTCTTGTACTCCTCTCTGGTGAAAGTATTACTGCTCAGAAGATCCAGGTAGGAATCAAGAGCCCATTCTGTAATCACGATCTCCATCTCTGCTCCTAATTGTATAACCTAATTAACATATATAACATTACCAACCTTGATGTCAAGAGACTCGTCCTCCAGGTCTAGGTCCAAGTCCAAGAAATATTGATTTATTTTGCGATGGTTCTAAGGAAATGGTCAGGGGATGAACTTGCGCAGCTCGTTGGCGGAGACGGTGTCGCGGCCGTCGGGGGATATGGCGATGACCCGGTTGGGGCCGACCACTACCACCAGGCGGTCGCCCAGGGCGAAGATGCGCTTGAGCTTGGATGATTTCTGGATCAGCTCGAAGTAGGCCTTGCCCATGTACTTGATCTTCAGGATCTTCATGCTGGGCTTGTACTTGAGGTCGATCCAGCCGCCGGATTGATACTTGAAGGCGTGGCCGGAGATGTAGCGGATGCCGGCGGCGTCGTCTTCGTCGTCGATGTTGCCCTTGGCGGTCTTCATGGCCTTGACCGCGCCGGCGAAGTCAACGGCGGTTTTGCCGGTGTTGGTCTTGAGCACGCCCTTCTTGGCTTTCCCGTAGACCTGGTAGCGCTTGCGGGCCTTCTCGGCCCGCCTGGTGGGGGCGGGCATGGCCGTGGCGGGGGCGGAGCTATCGGACTCGATGGCCTGGAGGCCGCCGCTGACGCGGGTTCCGTCACCCCAGCCGGGGCGCGGCCGGTAGATGGGGCTGCTCGGCGGTTTGCGCCGCGGTTTGCGCGGATGGATGGGCCGCGGGGTGGCCACCACCTGATCCTCGGTTACCAGGTAGGAGGTGTAGGGGGTGACGATACCGTAGCGCTTGGAGAGGCTGATCACCTCGTCGACCAGTTCCTTTTGCTCACCGCTCAGGCGGATGTTGTCTAGCAAAAAGCCGATCTTGCGGGTGGCCCACAGGCGGGGGATGAAGTCGTTTTGCTTGTCGGATCTGGGGAACTTGCCCTCGTAGACGAACTTGCGCGCCTTGTGACCGGCGGTGCCCACCAGAGTCAGCGCGGAGTGGCCGTCGTCGCGGTAGCGGCCCAGGGCGATGACCTGGCTGCCCTTGAACAGGTCGGGGAGCCGCTTGGGTAGCACGTCGTACTCGTGGATCTTGCCGAAGTCGATCTTCAGATCGGAGAGCACCGGGTGGGAGATCTTGTTGTAGAAGGCCGACACGGTCGTCTCGATCTCCTGGGTGGGCTTCACGTAAGTAGAGTCGGCGAAGTTCTCCAAAGAGATCTTGTCGAGCAGGTGTGTGTTGATCTCGTTGCCCACCCCGAAGACGAACACCCGGGTGGCGACCGTGTTGGCCTTTTTCACGTGCTTGACGATCCGCCGGGGGTTGGTCTCGCCCACCGTGGGGTGGCCGTCGGTTAGGAAGACCACCATGTTGGGTTCCTGGGAATTCCGATGGCCGGCCAGGGCGGTGGTCAGAGCCTCGTCGATGGCGGTACCGCCGGCCGCCTGCATGCGGTTGGTGAAATTGCCGGCCTTCTGGATGTTGTCCCTGGAGGCGGAGACCGGTTTTTTCCGGAAAGCTTCCACGTCGGTGGAGAAGCGAATCACGTTGAATAGGTCGTCGGGGTTGAGCTTGTTCAGGCAGTGCTTCAGAGCCTTCTTGGCGTGCTTCATCTTTTTGCCGGCCATGGAGCCGGAGGTGTCGATGACGAAGGTGATGCGCTTGCCGATGATCTCCCGGTCGGTGTATTCGTTCTTGGGGCTCACCATAAGCAAGAAGAAACCGGGCTCGCCGGGCTCGCGGAAGGTGAGCAGGTTCAACCCGATGTCCTTCTCCGAAACGGTGTAGAAGAGATCGAAGTCGCGGTCGAGCAGCGCGGCCGTCTTCTCGAAGCCCGCGGTGGCGCGGTGGTCGTTCTTCTTGCGCGAGTAGATCTGGTGGCTGGGGGAGTAGATGGATTTGATGGGGGTCTTGGATTTGATGTTCACCGTCATGGTGAAGTCCTTCATGGTCCGGGCCGACGCCCGATCGGTGCGCATCGGGTAGCTGTACTTCATCACCCCGCTTACGTAGGGCATCACCTGGGTGAACTCGATCTCGATCCGGGCCTCGCCTTTCCGCGGGACCGGGTAGACCCGGGCCTGGAACAGGTCGCGCCCCAGGTACTCTAAAAGCCCCGGGTCTTTCATCCGCCGGACGATGCCCTCGTAGATGTTGCGCGCGCGGTTTTTCTCCAGGACCTCACCCTTCTGTTTCTTCCCGTTCATGTACAGGTAGAAGTCGGAGACCGTGGCGCCCTTGGGCAGCGGGAAGATGTAGGTGGCCTCCAGATCGCGGTTGGTGTGGTTGATGAACACCTGGTCGACCTTGGTGACCGCCACCCGGTCGGTGATTTTCACCTCCGCCCGGTGGTACTTGATGCCCAGGGGCCCAAGGGACCGGTTCTTGGGAATCAAGAGGCCGGTGGCGGATGCCGTGGTGGGAACCAAGAGAATCAGCAGTGCGAGAATCATGTATTTTTTCATAAGTTTTTCTCCCTTCGGGGTTCGCGTTTCTCGGGTCCACACATGTGTTGTCGATGTGCCGTCACTGAAGGCCTATTGACGCGCGGTTTTCCCATAAGATCTGTTGATCTGTATCACGGTCTGGCATAGGCTCGGCGAGATGTTTCGGCCCACCTTTTTTTATTTCTAAGGAGAATGCCATGAAATCAATAAACCTAAGAATCCTGGTTGTTTGCGTGCTGACGCTGGCGTTTGAATCCCTGGTCCTGGCGGGCGGGCCGGTGAAGCTGCGGTACAAGTTCGAGAAGGGCCAGAACCTCAAGTACGGCATGGTGATGGACCAGGCCATGGAAGTCACCACCGACGCGGCCCCCGGGGTTGCTCAGAAGATCAAGATGCGCATGGATGTGGGGATGTACCAGAAGGTGATCGCCGTGGAGAAGGCCGCCGCCGTCCTCGAGGTGGGATTCACCAAGTTCGACGCCATGATGGAGATGGGCGGAAACAAGATGCCCATTCCCGGCTCGGAGGGTTTCAAGAAGATGCGTATGTCCATGCGCATGACCGAACTGGGCAAAATGGACGAACCGAAGATCATAAACGCCGCCGAGCTCGATCAGACCGTCAAGCAAATGGCCGAGCAGATGAAGAAGTCCATTTCACAGAATTCCCTCATTTTTCCCGAGAAGCCCATTCCGATCGGGGGAAGCTGGGACATGGATACGGAGATCCCCGCCAATCTGCCCGGCGCATCCGAGCTGAAGATGAAGTTCAAGAGCAAATACAAGCTGCTGGGCTTTGCCAAGTGCAAGGGCGGGCAGTGCGCCAAGATCCAGGCCAAGGTCACCGTGTCTCTCCACGGGAAGGCCGAATCTTCCGGGGTGCCCACCCAGGCGGACATGGACGGAAGCGGCGAGGGTGTGAATCTCTTTGACGTGAAGAGAGGGATCATGGTCAAGAGCGACGCTAAGATGACCATCGCCGGCGACGTGACCGCCACCACCCAGGACCAGAAGGTTTCTTCCAAGATCAAGATGGACATCGACCTCAAGATGGATCTCAAGTGAGCGTGAAGGTTGCCATCGGCCACGTCCGGGGGGGGGCGCCGGGAGAAACCTTGGTGGCGGCGAGTTCCCGAGGCGTGGTGGCCATTCACCTGGGGGGCGGGCACAAGAAATTCCAAAACTCGCTGGCCGGGCGCGGCTTCGTCCCGGGCGGTCCCCGTTCCTGGGTGGCGCCCGCCTTGCGGCAGATCCGTGAGTACTATTCCGGCCGGCGCCGGCGCTTTTCTATAAAGATTTGCCCGGACAACCTGGCGCCGTTTTCTTCCCGGGTGGTCGCCTGCCTCGGAAAGGTTCCCTACGGTGCCACCGTTACCTACAAAGAGCTGGCTCGCAAAGCCGGGTCGCCCCGGGCTTTTAGGGCGGTCGGCAACGTGATGGCCAAAAACGATCTACCCCTGGTCATTCCTTGCCACCGGGTGGTGGCGACTCAGGGTCTGGGCGGTTTCGGGGGCGGTCCGCGGATGAAGCGGGATCTTCTTCGCCTGGAACGGGCGCATCGGCCCTGAGGCGGATCTGCACCACAACGCGAAGCCGTCCGTCGGCGTCCGGCTGGGGTCGCCCGGGCGCCTTCAGCCCCGACTTTTCCAAGGCGCGGTCGAATGCCGGCCAGGCTTCTTCGGGAATGTGCAGCTCCAGCTCCGGGGGCGCGCCCAGCGGCGCCTGCGCAGGGACCGCCGGGCGTCCCGGGATGCGGACCTCGCCGCCGGCCTCCCAGGCGGACCGGGCCACCTGGTTCACCTGGTCCTTGGACTCTACCAGCAGCACCGCCGGGGGGTTCTGGGGGGCCTCGAACTGGATCTGGCTGTAGACCGTTAGCAGAAGGACGACCAGCCCGCCTATGGCGGCCAGCAGTACGGCCATGCTGGCTTCGATCGGCACCATCTGGCGGGTGGCCGACCTGCGCCGGTGTCGTTGGAACAGTCCCGCCTTGCGGGCCTTGCGCCGCAGTCGGGCGGAGAAGTCCGAGGGAACCTCCGCGGGCGGGATCTCCCCGATCGCCTGTAGGGTTTTCTTCAGCAGGTCGAGGTCTCCCCGGCATTCCCGGCACCCTTCCAGATGGGTCTCGAGCTTCTGGGTGCTTTTGGGGTCCAGGGTTTTGTCCACGTAGCAGGACAGCAGTTTCTGTGCCTGTTCGTGTTCCATGGTATCGCTCACTTATCGCTCAAGTAAGGGGCCATTCGCCGGGCCAGTTCCATCCGTGCGCGGTGGAGTCGGCTTTTTACCGTCCCGCCCGGCAGATCGGTGATGGACTGGATTTCGTCATAGCTGAGATGTTCGATGTCCCGCAGCACGATGAGCTCTCGGTGTTCCTCGGTCAGCGCGTTAATTTGTTCCTGGACGATGGCCTCCATCTCTTTTCCTTCCGCCAGGTGGTCCGGCCGGGGAACCCGGGCGTTCCTGTCGGTCAGGTCCGCCGGGCGGGTGTGATCCAGAGATTGCTTCTTGTCGTGGACCCGGCGTCTGAGAAACTTCAATCGATTCAGGCAGTGGTTGCGGGTGATCCGGTAAATCCAGGTGGAGAGCAGGCTTTCCTCGCGGAACGTGCGAATGGATGTGAAAACCGTGAAAAACACCTCCTGGGCTAGATCTTCGGCTTCCTGGGTATTGCCCAGCATGCGCAGGCAGAGCGAGAAGACCCGGTTCTGGTGCAGGCATACCATCCGCTCAAAGGCCTTGGGATCACCCCGTTTCAAGGCCCGAACCAGGCTCCTTTCCAGAAGGGAAGACGAGTCGCTCACTTTGTCGGGCAGCATAGGCTTATTCCTCTGCGTCCGTCAAACCCACAGAGGGTTGGACGCTTCTGCTGAGAGTTGGTTCCCTGGTTTTCAGCCTTCAACTCCACTTGATGAGGCTGATGGCTGAAAGCTGACCGCTGACCGCTGATGCCCGATGCTTGTCTTGACAAGCCTGGGTTGGTTCCCTAGCATGTAAAAAGGTCATAAGATCAAGCTATAAGGAGACAACTTGATGTTTTCATCCAACACAACCATCTTATTTAAAACGGCAATCGTGGCCGTCCTGCTTTGCCTGGCCGCTCCAAGTCGGATCGTAGCCATGTCGTTCTGT
>JAUXGL010000243.1 GCA_030622135.1 Deltaproteobacteria bacterium | reverse complement strand
GAGGACGGGCTCGAGGGCGGAATCCAGGAGGCAATCCACCAGAGAAGAGGGTGTATAGTAGCTTCCGGTCGTTTTTCTTTCGTGGCCCGCGGCGGTGGCCAGCTCGAAGGTTCCGGCTTCCTTGTTTAGCTTTGGGTGAAGCTCTAGTAGACTTTCGTAGATGCTGCCTAGCTCTTCGGAGCCGATGTTTCTCCAGTTGACCGGATATACCTGCTTTTTGTCGGTGATGTAGCAGAGAGATCGGATTGCGGACATCAGATGTTCGTTGGTGATCTCGGATTCTTCCAAGAACGGGATGGCTTCCTTGGACCACAGGAAGCTGCCCAGCGCTGGAAGGCCCAGATCTTGGCAGCCGTCGTCGAGCTTGTCCATCACAAGGCGCAGGCCCTGCCATAGGTCTTTGTGAGAACCTCCTCGGTGAATGCTCGACAAGGTCCTTAGACGCCTGGTCGTGTAGAAACGGAGATATCGCTGCTTGGCTTCTTCGGGAGCGTTGGAGTCCAACAGGGCGTCTCGGTCCTCGGCTACGAAGAGGAAGATTAGCCGATACACCAGGCGGAGTAGTTGCCGATAGTACTCCTGCGCATCCAACTTGCCGTTGGAGAGCGCATCTCGGAGTTTCTTGTTGCTCCGGTGTTTCAGGAACCCGGCGCCCAGATCGGATATGGCGTTCGCCACTCCGTTGCGTAGCTTGTCCAGGGCGCGGATTCCTTCGTCGCGCGACAGCTTGAACCACTTTTCAAGCCAGCAGTCTTCCGGCTTTTCGGACTCGACCCGGCTTTGGTGACAGATTAGCCAGAGCAGTCGGAACTCGCTGAACTGCTCTCCGGTCATGATGGCCTGGAGATCGAATTCGACGTAGGCCTGGCGGGTCAGGCTGTAGTTGTCACGAAGTGCTCGAAGGGTGAAGCCGTTGGATACGAAGCCCCAGAGGTGATCGTCGGAGCGGTTGAGGAAGTCTTGGACCAGGCCGTGCGGCGAGGCCATGGCCGCTCCGGCCACGCCTTTCATGCGCTTGTCGATGGTTACTCGACAGCCCATCAGGTGAATGGGCGATCGATGCCAGGCGTGGGAGATGGCGTAGGCCTTTTTGTCCACCTCCATGGCGGATTTCTTGGGAAGCCGGCCGTAGCCCAACTCCTGGAACAGGGGCAAGAGCCAGCGGTCGCGGGTGAGGGCGATGGCCAGGTCTTCTTCCGGGAGCTTTTCCACGGCTTCCTGGAAGCCCGACCACAATCCTTGCAAGCGGCTCCAGGAGCGGTTGATGGCCTCGCCGATTCGTTCGTGCTTGGCCAGGTGATAGCTTTCGTTGTCCAGGCCGGGGAGATCCTTATCGTCCAGGGCCACCCTTTCGAGGATCTCTTGGGGCAGAATGCCGCCCTCGGTCTTCACGTTGGAGAAAAGCGTTTGGGCGCGCCTGCGGGTCATTGGGGTCATGGAGGGGCTCCCTGGTTGGAAGGGAGGTAGACGAATACGCCCAGGACGTCCGGGGGGAGGTGGGGTTCGACCTTTAGTGTTCTGACGGTTGCCTTGGAGGCTTGACGGACTCTGCGGTGGGCTTGTAGCAGGGCTTCGCCGCGGGATCGGGCTGCGTCTTCCAGGTGCGGGCGCAGGGTGTCGAAGCGTTCGATGATTCTTTGCAACTGGGCGCCGGCCATGTCGGCTGGGATGTTCGCGGACGGCTTGGCGCTCAGGAGGGGCTCGACTTCTTCCTGGGTCAGCCAGGTGGGATTGTCGGGGCTGCCCGAGAAGCCTGCCAATACCGAGTCTTCGGCCAGCAGGGGTTTCTCTTGGCCGTTTTGGTTCTTGGTGACTATGTGGAACCGCAGGCGGAGGAGCATTACCGTGGTGCGTTTGGATACGTCAGCGGTGCGGATTACACCGCAGCGTTTTCCCGGGCCGGGGGTTTCTGAGTCCATGGCGGTTTCGAATACGTGGGAGGCCAGGCCTTCCACCAGAGGATGCGTGCGGGTTAGGAGCATGGCGCCTTCTTTGGGCTTGCCGCCGAAGGCGATTTTGAACTTCTTGTCGACGGCGATTGCGTCACGCAGGGAGGATCTGGTGTCGGAAAGATCGACCTCGTAAGCGTCCTTCTTGGATACGGTTGCCTTCAGGGCGGCCAGGGACGTCAGGGTGAAGGTCTCGACTGCTTTCTCGTCTCCCAGGGCGCCGCGGGTTTCGGTCAGTTCATTGGCTACTTCCTCGACCTTGATGGTCTTCTGTGCGAAGAGGGAGCGGCTCTTCTTTTCGCGCTCCACGGCGGCGTCCCAATGGGTTTCCACTTCCTGGCGCTGGGGCTCCAGGAAGTCGAAGAGGATCTGCTGCGAGCCGGCGCTTTCCTTCATTAATAGGCCTTCGAAGATGGCCTCGACCACCACGTTGGTGTCCATGGGGATCGGGACGATGATGCCAAGCTGTTTGTGGATGGTCTTGTGCTTTCTCAGCAAAACCTGGAGGACTATGCCGTCGACCGGGTTGTCCTGGCCGTAGAAGGTCATGGTGCGGACGGTGGGTTTGGTCTGGCCGTAGCGGTCAACGCGGCCTTCGCGCTGCTCGTGGCGGGTGGGGTTCCAGGAGAGGTCGTAGTGCATCACGGCGTCGTAGTGTTCCTGGAGGTTGATGCCCTCGGAGAGGCAGTCGGTGCAGACCAGGACTCGCCGCGGGTGCCGACCCAGGGCCTCGACTCGGCGTTCGCGTTCTTCGGGGGGGAGGTTGCCGTCGATGGCCTCGACGGTTACCTTCTTGCCCAGCTTCTTGCGCAGCTCGGTGGCCACGTATTCTACGGTGGGGATGAAGCGGCAGAAGACTATGGGGGAGTAACCGTCTTTTAGAAACTTCTCGATCAATGCGATCGCGCGCTGGAGCTTATGGTCTTTCTTGCCGGCCAGGTCCATGACTTCCCTGGCGAGCTTCCTCAGGCGGCCCTTCTCCGAACCCTCCTGATCGTCCGACTGGCTTCCGGGAATCACGTCGATTCCCTCGATGGTTTCGGTGTCCAGGTCGAGAACGGTTCTCCGGCCGATCTCGTCGGCCTCGGTCTCGTCTTCCGTATCGGCCGTGGCCGCGCGGTTTTTCAACGTTGCGGCGGCGGCGGGGGGGCTGGAGGCCAGCGAGCGCAGGAGGGCCAGAGCGGACCACCAGCGGACCCTCTGGTGGTGCCTGGAGAGTGAGTCGTCCAGCACCCTTTCCCGGCAATAGTCCAAGGCCTTGTCGAAGAACTTCCGGTACTCCTTGTGCAGGGTGTAGGTCTCCTCGGCGATGTCGCGATCGGGGAAGGGGGTCTGGGTGTCCATGTATCCCTTCAGATCGCCCCGGCGCCGCTGGACGTAGTGTTTGGCCATTCGATCGCGGTGCTTGCGGTTGTGATCGCCTGAGAGATCGTCGGGGAGGTTTGCGAAATCTGGGTTCAAGAGCGCCAGCAGGGAACGGAAGGTTTCTTCCTTTCCGCTGTGGGGGGTCGCCGTCACCAGGATCAGGTGGCGGTCGGCGTCTTTGACCAGGCCCTTTAAAAGCTCGTGGCGCAGCTGGCCGGCCGAACGGCCGCCCGCGGCGGTGCAGGTGTGGGCTTCGTCCACGATGACCAACTTCGGGCACGCGCGCAAGAACTCGAACCTGCGCCGCTCTGACTTGATGTAGTCGGTGGATACGACCGTGTGGGGGTACCGCTCGAACAGCGACTCGCCCGGCAGACACTGGCGCTCCAGGCGGGCGGCGGTGCCGGACAGCACCAGGGCCGCGTCGATGTGGAACTGGTTCAGCAGGGCCCGTTGCCATTGCTCGGCCAAATGCGGCGGACACAGAACCGCCAGGCGGGTGACCTCGCCGCGATCCAGAAGCTCCCGGGCGATCAGGCAGGCCTCGATGGTCTTGCCCACGCCCACGTCGTCGGCGATGAGCAGGCGCACCGGGTCAAGCTTGAGGGCCATTAGCAGTGGGACCAGCTGGTAGGGACGGGGCTCGATGGCGATCCGGGCCATGGAGCGGAAAGGCCCCGCTCCGGAGCGGAATCCCAGTCTCACCGCGTTGCGCAGCAGGCCGCAGGACAGGTGGTTACCTATCTCCTGGGTGGGATCGGGCAGGGGAAACTCGGCGGGTTCCACCATCTCCAGGGGCAGGTAGATGCCGGTGACCTCGTCCTCGGTGCCGCCCAAGGGGCGCAGGATTAGCAGGTCCTCTTCCTCGTCGGACTCGGGCAGCACTACCCATTCACGCCCGCGGGCCCGGACCAATGACCCCACTTCGAAGTTCATTTCTTCTCCTCGATCTTTCCGAAGAGGCTGGGGTACTTTTCCAAGATCTCCTTCCAATCGACTTTGTGATGAAATCGAATGACCGTGTATCCCTCGTTCTCCAGATCGTCCTGCTGCTTGTCGTCCTTTGCCTTTTGCTCGGGGGTGTCGTGGTGCGGGCCGTCTATGAAGATGGCCGCGCCTTCCGACTGGTGGAAGAAGTCCAAACGCACCTTGCACGACTCGATGAAGTGCTGCGCGTGGGACGGAAGCTTCAGATTCAGCTTATCGACCAGGTCGAGCCATTTCCTTTCCTGGTTGCTGTCGCAGAGTTTCAAGAGGCGCTTGATCTGCTGGTCGCGGGGAACCGGTGTCGGAGAGGTGGCTACCTTGCCGGAGGCCCATGACAGCAACAGCTTGGAGAGTAGCTTGCGATCCAGGTATTGGTGGTCTCTTTGGTTGTAGTAGGAGAGCAGGCAGTCGTAGCAGGCGGCTTCGCAGTCTTCGGGGGCGTTGGGCGCGCGCTTTCTGTCCTCGCCGGTTTCGGGATCGAAGTGGCAGATGTCCAAGGCAATCTTGGCCACCCGGGGCAGGGCCTTGGCGTCCTCGACCAGGCGCCTCAGCACGCCGGCACCGCCTTCCGCGGCTTCGTAGAGGAGGATCAAGCGCCGGTCGTCATCGTTGGGAAGCGGCTCCGTGGCCAGCTCGCGATCTTCCAACTGGAAGTGTACCTGGATGGAGGCCTTCAGGGCGGCTTGCAGGGAGGCCATTGCCTCGTTGCTCAGACCTCCCGCGGGGCGTAGCAGGATGCAGTTTCTGCGGTCCTCGACGAAGGGAATGACCCTTTCCGTCAAAGCGGTCATGGGATCGGCGGGATCGTCGTCCACCGCCTTGTTGTTGGCCCAGTAGCCGCGCTCGGTGTCCAGGATGTATCCAGCCTGGTCCTTGTTTTGCCGGCGCCGCCAGCCCAGATTTAGGCGCCAGATGGTAGCCGCGTGACCGTAGACCAGCGAGGCCAGCTCTTCTCCGTTTTTGTCCTTCAGGGCGGCTTGCTGGGCGGACTTCTTGCCGCCGCGCACGGCGAAGCGGATGCCGGTCTTCAGCTCGTAGCCCATTCGGAAACGCTCTTCCTCGTCGGAGTTGATGCGGTCCCTCCGGCGGGTGGAGACGTTCTGGAGGTTGAAGAGGTTGTCGTAGGGGTAGGGAAGCTGGGTGCCGCAGTATTCGCACAGGTCCTGGGATGGCTCGTCGCCCAGCGGGTGGAGGTACCCGCATGCCTTGCACTGGGCGGCCCGGCGCTTGACCTTGCCCTCCTCGTACTCCACGGGAATGATGACCTTGTTGACCACATACCGGGAGCCTTCGTGGTAGATGAAGCTCCGCGGCCCGAACTCCGAGATGGCCAAGAAACGCGGGCGGGTGAGGAACTCCTCGGTGCCCTTCTTGCGCCGCCGGCCGGGGAGGTAGGCTGACAGGGGCAGGCGGGGGAAGCTGTAGCCGGGGAGGAACCCCTCGCTGGCGAAGTAGCGGTAGGAGTAGAAATCCGAGTGGAACTCGCTGCCGCGTTCCAGAAGGAGATCCCTTTGGGCCTCCGCCTCCGCGCGCAGCCGCTTGGCTCTTTTCCGGTCCTCGGGTTCGCGGGAGGCGTCGTGGACTATCTTGGTCTGGCGCTTCGCCTGGTTGAGAGCCGAGAGGAAGAGGTTTCGCCAACGCTCG
>JAUXGL010000171.1 GCA_030622135.1 Deltaproteobacteria bacterium | reverse complement strand
GGACGTGGCTTCGTTACTTCCGTAACTCTGCAATGTGCATTGGATCTTTTAAGCTTGTGCCGCCTTGCGGCGCTAGAAGGTGTAGCTCATGCCCAGGCCGACGGACCAGTCGTTGACCGGAACGTACTTGCCGTAGTCTTCGTTGGGTTCTTGTTCGGTCCCCGGGTTGTTGTCCAGCTGCCAGACGTGCCAGTATTGGCAGACCACGTGCAGGAACGAGGAGATCTGGTAGCGGGCCTCGAGGAGGAAGAGGGACTTGTCGTCGAAGGTGAAGGCTTCGCCGGCGCCCTCGAAGTTGTGCTTGTAGTAGAAGGCCCCGAACTGGAAGACCTCCAGGGCGGGGACGTCCAGGTAGATGCGCAGGTTGGAGTTATACAAGCCGTCGTAGTCGTCGTAGCTGGCGCCGAGGGTGAACAGGCCCAAGAAGTTGAAGACCAGCTCGGCGTAGTAGCCGTTGAGGCTCTTGTCGGGAAGCAGTTCCAGGACCCTGCGCTTGGTGTCGCGGAGCTCCACCTGGTTCTGGTTGTCCCAGTACGGGTAGGCGAATTTCTGGATCTCGTAATAGCTGTTGAAGTAGGTGGGGATATAGTCACCGGTGAAGTAGCGGTATTCGATCCGCGCCTGGAGATCCATGGAGACACCGCCGATGTGGAAGACGCTCAGGATCCCCGCGTGGTAACCGACGCCGCCGGAGGAGGGGATGCCGTTGAGATCCATGTAGGGGGTCAGGGTCAAGAAGGAGGTGTCCAGCAGCCGAAACTCGATGTCCCCGCCCATCACCGTGGTGGTTTCCTCGACTTCAACCGGGGGAAGGTTGTAGTCCTCTTCCGGGTCGATGTCCGCGAGGGTGTACGGCGCGCTCACATCCGCGGCGACGCTGAAGCCGACTGAGAAGTTGTTCAGGTACGATTCTTGGTCCACGAAGGACCAGGGGCGGACGTAGCCGCGCAAGGCGAACAGGTTGGTGACGAAGCCGTTGTTCAGCAGCGTCTCCACCCCGCCGTAGTCGGTGTTCAGGTCGGCCACCAGGCCCATGCGGTAGTGATCCAGATCGATGTTGTTGTAGTAGCGGTTTACGATGGTGCCGTGGCCGATGGTGGCGCCGGGGAGGTCGCCGACCACCACGTAGATGAAGTCGCCCTTGTGGCCGAAGCGGAAGAAGCGGATGACCTTAAGGTAGTCGGTCCACTCGTCCCAGTCTTCCTCCCGAAGGGTGCTGTCCGAGGGGTCCTTCGGATCGGCGTCATGAACCCGCAGCCTGAGCGGCACCTGGATGCCGAAGCCGATCTTGCCCAGATCCATGGAGAAGCCCAGATGGATGGTGGTGTACCAATCCTCGTCGATCTGCCCGAAGTTTAGGTCCCCGCCCAGCATTCCCTTGGTTTCGCCCATGGGGGCCCCCCCCGCCCCCTTGATGGCTTGGGGATCCTGCGCGAATGCGAACACACCGGTAGCGAGGATTGCGACGATCGCAACCCAGAACACACTCTTTATTCCCACCTTATTGGCTTTTCTAGACGATCTTAGGAGGGTTCTATCGGTGCGGCGAGTGCTGCGCGGGTTATTGGGTTGCAGCAGGCGCCGCGCTGGGAATTTCTTCATTTCTTCTTCTCCTCGAGTTTCGCCGATATGTCGAGTATGAGGTTGCCCTCCAGGTGGGAGGGCCCCAGGAGCAGGGTGCGTCCGCCGTCGGCGACCCGCAGGCGGATCTTCAAGGCGGGCTTGATGGTTAGCTGCAACGAGATCATCTTCTTGCCCCTGGAGGTGCGCAGGCCCCGGAATCGCACGGCGATGGAGCGCTGACCGGGAAATTGCAGCTCCACGGCGCTTTGTTCCGCCACCCGGGCCTCCAACTTGTCCAGCAGGCGGAACTTGGAGAAGGGGAGCTCCTCCAACTCGCCCTTTATGTCCTCAAGCTCCGGCGCCACCGATTTCACCTTGTTCTTGACGGCGTAGATGACCCGGATGTCGATCTTGGCGATGGGGCCGTTCTTTCCCGTGGCCATGGCAACCGGCACCAGGGTCAGGATAATGGCTGCTGTCAGTACACACTGCAAGGTACGAATCATATGCCGTCTCCTTCGTCTTGGCCTTTGGCCCGATCGAAGTCGTAGAGCCATATGACGGTGGTGTTGTTCTTGGAAACGGTGAAGATCATTGAGCGCTGACCCGCGTACTCCATCGAGTCGATGATTACCTGATTGTCCACGCCGGCGACCCGCGCATCGGGCTCGCCGGCGGGTCTGCTTTCGCCCGAGAGCAGCGGCACCAGGATGGCCAGCAGGAGCACCGCCGTCGCCAGCGAGGTGATCCATATCGCCCGGTAGTAGTAGGCCGCTTCTCGCACCCAGGCCCGAGCCCGCTCGGTGAAAGCGGGAGGTTTCTCCTCGCGGATCCGGGCCAGGACGCGGTCCTCGAAGCCGGTGAAGTCGACCTGGTCGGCCTGGCTTTTCACTTGCTCCCGCAGCAGGTCGCCCTGCAGCTTGAGCGCCTCCAGCGTGAGCCGGCAGGACTCGCATGAGTTGATATGCCGCTCGACCTTTTCCTGGTTGGATTTTGAAAGCTCCTCGTCCAGGTAGGACTCGATGAGATGCTGGATTTTATTGCAACTTTCACTCATCGCTCAACCTCTCGGCCGATCGGATGTCTCTTGGGTTTTGGGCTCTTGGGGGTTCGGATCTTGCCGACGCTTATTGACACCGCGACTCTGCGGGTGGCCGCGCAGCGCGCGCTGGAAGTTCCGGCGAGCGTGGTGTAACCGGGACATGACCGTGCCCTTGTGGATCTTCAGCGTGCGGGCGATCTCGTCGTAGCTTAGTCCCTCCACCTCCCTCAGCAAGAGCACCGCCCGGTGCTTTTCGTTCAGCGCTTCGAAGGCCCCCTCGATCTGCTCCCGCAGTTCCTTGCGGTTCAATGCCTTGAAGGGATCGCTGTCCGGCATCTTGGGCACCACCACGGCCTCGGCGCCGTCCGGCTCCCGGCGCAGCAGCGAGTCGTCGAAGTCCACCAGGTTATGGCGCCTCTGTTTGCGCAGCCAGTCGATGGAGAGGTTGACTGAGATGCGGTACAGCCAGGTGTAGAACGAAGACGTCCCCTGGAAGCTGCCCAGGTAGCGGTAAACCTTGACGAACACCTCCTGAGAGATGTCATGGGCGGCTTCGGGATCGTGAACCATCCCGTAGGCGATGGAGAACACTTTTCGGCGATACCGTTCCATCAAAGTCCTGAAGGCCTTCTCGTCCCCCCGCTTGGCGCGCCGGACCAGTTGTTGCTCATCCTTGGCCAAGATTAGGAAACTCCCGTCCAGAAGGTTAGGACGCAGGAAAAAGGCTTGATATTCACGGCTATAACCGCCAATCTGCGTTGATTTCCAAGATATCTTAACCACCCCGGGGCTTGGGAGGCAAGAAAAACGTCTCCCCAGTAAGACGGCTTGACAGGCCATTTCAGCCACCATAGCCTTTGTGGAAGATGCACTCTTCTTCTTCGGCACAAGTACTGGGTTTTTTGAAAAGCTGCCGGCGCCGGATGCTGGGGCTGGAGGCCGCCGCCGGCCTGTTCTGGGCACTAAGCGCCGTGCTCCTGGCCGTTTTGGTGGTCCTTTTGGGGTTTCTTCTGGCCGGTGGGTTGTCTTGGGTGCGGGGGGCGGTCTTGTGGGCGCTTCCGGCCGGGCTCCTGCTGGTTTTATACCTGTACGGACTCAGGCCGTTTTTGCGCTTCCGGCCGGGAGTTTCCCTGGCCCGGGAGGTGGAACGTCGCTTGCCGGTCCAGCCGATGCGGTTGGAGCTGGTTTCGGCCGTCCAGTTGGACCAGGCGTTGCCCAGGTTGATCGAACGGCCCGTGGTCAGCCCCGACCTGGTGGAGGCTCACCTCGAGGCGGTGGCCGGCCGGCTCGAGAGAATCCGGCCCCAAAAAGTCGCCCCGGTCCGGCGGGTTTTTGGGCCGGTGGGCCTGCTTTTGCTCTTGTCGGTCGCGGTCCTGGCCCTGGGTATCATCTTCCCCGCGGACCTGGCCCAGGCGGTGGGTTCGATGCTGCACTCCCCAAGCGCTCCTGCGTCGGGCTCCGCTACCTCGGAGGATTCCTGGGTGGGGGATATCCGCCTGGTGTACGAGTATCCCGATTACACCGGCCGGTCGAAGCGGGAGGTGGAGGGCACCGACGGAAGCATCCTGGCCCTGCCCGGAACCCGGGTGGCCATCGCCTCGCGTACCGACCGCGAGATAAAGAAAGCGTCGTTGCAGCTGGGTGACCGGGCGCTGGAGTTGCGGGTGGCCCCGGGCCGCCGGCTCGAGGGCGAGATGGTGGTGATGCGGGCGGGAAGCTACCGCTTCGAGTTGCAGGATCAAAAGGGGCGGAAATGGCTGGAGACCCGGGCGCACGCCATCAATCTGGAGGCGGATCTGCACCCCACGGTCCGCTTGACAAAGCCCCAGGAAGACCTGGTGGTTCGCGAGCAGGACGCCTTGGATCTGCTCTACGACGCCCGGGACGACTTCGGCCTGCAGGAGATCCGCCTGGTGTACCGGGTGTCCTCGCGGCCGGAGGGGGAGCAGCGCCGGGTGCTGGCGCGGTTTCCCAAGAGCAAGCGCCGGGTCCGGCGCCGCGACTTCCGCTGGGACCTGGCCGTGCTGCAGCTCGAGCCCGGCGACACGGTGCAGTTCTACATCGAGGGGTTGGACTCGGACACCGTGATGGGCCCCAAGGCGGGTCGCTCGGCCACCCGCAACCTGAAAGTGTTCTCGGCCCGCGAGCACCACCAGACACTGAACCAGCGCGCCCAGCAGCTGTGGGAGAAACTGCTGGCCCTCCTCGGCGATGCTTTGGATCTCGATCCCGGGGCGCGGAAGGAACAGCAGCCCAAGGACGCGCTGGAGTCCTATAAGGGCATGCACGAGAAAACCAGGTCCTTTTCGGGAGATCTCTCCCGGTTGATCGGAGACATGCACAAGGACCGGCTGACCTGGCGGCCGCTGCTGGCGGCTTTAGTCAATACAAGCAGCGGGGTCAGGCAGCTGAGCGGCGAGCTGGAATACTACCTGGACGCGGGGAAGCACAAGCGGGATCCCGGTTTCACCGAGCGCATGCTCACCGGACACCGCCTGCGCCGGGTCCACCGGATGGAACGGGACGTGCTCTACCTCGAGGATCTGCTGGACCTGATGCGGCTCGATGACCTCGATAAAATCGCCAAGGAGCTCGACCAGGCCCGCCGGCGCCTTTCTGAACTGATGCAGCAATACGCTCAGGCCCCCAACGACGAGGTCAGGAAGAAAATCGAGGCGGAGATCGCCCGGCTGAAGGAGAAGATCCAGAAGCTGTTGGCCCGGCAGGCGGACGTTTTAAAGTCCATCCGCGACGAGTACCTCAACCCGGAGGCCCTGAAGAAGATGCTGTCCCAGCGCGACATGATGGGCACGCTGGACAAGATCCAAAAGCTCATGATGGAGGGCAAAATCGATGAGGCCCTGGCCGAGTTGGCCCGCCTGCAGAAGCAGCTCGAGTCGCTGCAGTCCGCCATCGATCGGTCCCGGGCCGAATACGGGCTGGGCAAGTACGCAAAGCTGGCCCAGGCCATGGCCAAAATGCAGGGCGAGCTGAACATGATCACCGAGACCCAGCGCAAGCTGATGGACTCCACCGAGAAGATCCGCCGGCGGCTTATCGATCGGTTGAAGCAGACCGGCGAAGCCAAGCTGAAGGCGTTGTTTAGGCAACTGCGAAAGAGGGTACAGAAGGTCGTCGCAAAGATCGAGGGTATCGACAAGGCCGAGATGGACACCTACATGAGCCGGGACATCGACGGGATCCTCAGAAACGCCAAGATGCTGGACATGCTGCTGGGGGCCCTCGACGTGGCCGGTTCGCTGGACACGGCCCAGAAGCTGGCCGGGCTGACCGAGCGGCTCCAGCGGTCACTGATGGGCTTTGCCCGGTACGAGGGCCGCTTCGATCCCTCCCGCCGCAAGAAGCTCCAGGCCGGCCATAAGCGCTCGCGGGAGGCAGATCGGGAGGCCCAGACCGTTTTGGCCGAGTTGAAAAAGATCATGCCGGGTGCGGCCAAGTTGCTTTCCAAGCAGGACTTGGCCGGGCTTGCCAAGCTGGCCCGCCGGCAGAAAACGCTCAAAGAGCGCTTGCGGCAGATGGGGTTGCAGATGCAGAGCATCAACGACCAGGCGCCCGTCTTCGGTCAGGGCGCCATGAGCCGGATCCAGCGGGGGAGCTCGCACATGCAGCGCGCGGCGGGGGACCTGTCGGTCAAGCGGCCCCGGGGTGCCTATCCCCACCAGCAGTCTGCGCTGTCGGAGCTTCAGGCCCTGCAGAAGGCCATGCAGCAGAGCTGCAAGCCGGGGGGCGGGTGAAGCGGGGTCCCTCTGCCCATGGGCATGGGCATCGGCGGAATGGACCTGGGCGGATCGGGAGGGAATCCGAGCATTCGCAAGGTGGAGATTCCCGGTCCGGACGAGTACGAGCCTCCCGAGGCCTTTCGCAAGGCGCTGCTGGAGGGCATGAAGGATCCGGTGCCGGAAGTTTACCGGCAGCAGGTGCGCCGGTACTACGAGGAGCTGGTGAAGTGAAGCGGCTGGCCCTGATCATCCCGTTGCTCTTTGGCGGCGTGCCTTCGGGCACGCCGCTCGCCCAGAAGGCTTCCGTGGCCGACGCGGCCATGGGGGTTCTGCGGATCGACCGGTTGCTGCAGGATTGGCGGTGGTTCGAGGCCAAAGAGCTGGCCGAACGGCTGCTCTCCGCTCATCCGGATCTCCCCGCGGTCCAGTTTGCCGCCGGCTGGGTAAAGTTCCATTTCGCCGATCACCGGGCGGCGCTGGAGCTGGCCGAGCGGGCCGCCAAGGCCTTCGGCGACCGGATGGAGTCCGACCATAGGCTGGGCCTCATTCGTGCCACCGCGCGGATCGCCAAAGAGTTCGTACGCAGCCAGAGCCCCGACAAGAGGGTGATCGTGTTCCACCGACCCGGGTCGGACCAGATCCTGGTGCCCTACATAGTGGAGACCGTCGGGCGCACCCTCGACGTGGTGGGAGAGGATCTGGGCCACCGGCTCGATCACCCCGTTCTGGTCGAGCTGGTACCCGACCGCGCGGCTTTGGCCGATATGACCGGCCTGACCTTGGAGGAGATCGAGACCAGCGGCGTCATCGCCGTGTGCAAGTACGGGAGGCTCCTGATCACCTCCCCGCGAGCCACGCTTTCGGGTTTCGGCTGGCTGGACACGGCCAGTCACGAGTTGGTGCACATGATCATTTCGGAGAAGACCCACAACCAGGTGCCCATCTGGATCCACGAGGCCCTGGCCAAGTACGAGGACAGCCGCTGGCGGGCGGGGGAGCCCCTGTACCGACCGGGGCTCTCTCCGGACAAGGAGAGCCGGCTGGCCAAGGCCCTGCGCCGGAAAACCCTGATCACCTTCGAGCAGATGCATCCCTCCATGGCGCTACTGCCCAGCCGGGAGGCCACCGCTCTGGCCTTCTGTGAGGTGTTTACCGTTACCCAGTTCCTCCTCGAGCGGAAAGGCTACGCGGGGATCCGCGGAATGCTCGACCACATGAAGAACGGCGATTCGGACATGCAGGCCATCTCGAAGGTCTACGGCCTGAACCGGGAAGGCTTCGAGCGAGCCTGGCTGGCCTGGCTGGGCCGGCAGAAGTACCGGATCCTTTTGGGTGACGAGATGTTGGATGTGCCCACCGGCCGGCGCGAGCGGGCCGCATCCTCGGAACGCACCCTCTTGAAACAAAAGGATCCGGGTCTGCGCGACTTCTTCCACCTGGGTCAGCTACTCCGGGCCCGGGGCCGGACCCGGGCGTCGGTGGTGGAATACAAGAAAGCGGTCGACCGCGCGGGCCCGCTCCACGCGGCCCTGTGGCTGCTTTCCGACAAGTTGGGGATCGCCCTGATGGCGCTCGGTTTCGAAAAGCAGGCTAAAGACGCTTTTACGGCCTCTTTGCGGATCAACCCCAACGACCAGGAGGCTCACCTGCGCCTGGGCAGCCTGCTGCTTGTAAAGCAGCCCTACCAGGCCTGGCTGCACTTCCGCGAGTGCCTGCGGCTCAATCCCCAAGATCCCCGGGTGCACCGGCTGTCTTTTATGGCGGCGGTTGCCCTTTTAAAAAAAGGCGACGAACGTAAGGATTGGGAGAAGCACCGGCGGCTCCACGATCGGGCGCTGAAGATCCTTTCCAAGTCCGCCGCCCCCGGCAAGGCCGGCGAAGCCGGACCACTCCAGGAGACGCGGGAGGAGCCGGCAATTTTGAAGATCCACACCAGGCCCTGGGCGCGCCTCTGGCTCGACTACCGCGACACGGGCATGACCACACCCATCTACCACCTGGAGGTAGCTCCGGGTGCGCACGTACTGGGGCTTACCGCCCCCTGCGCGCCCGAACCGAAAGTCCTGCGCGTCTTCGTAAAGGCAGGCGAAACCGTGGTTGTCGACGAAGAGCTCTGCCCAAAAAAAAACGACGCCGGGCGTGTTCGCCAGCGTCAACTTGTGCGTTGAATCAGCGTTTGCAATAGCAAACGATGGCAGAAGCTGGGTCATCGGTGTTGTCCAAGTCAATCGGCCTTCGTCGACAAGTCGGGCCATCAACAGAGTGGTCAGGGACTTCGTTTCAGAAGGGCGCTGCAACCCTCACCGGTGCGGCTGACCCCCTGATCCACCATCCCCCGTCGAGCATTTGCAGTCGATCCACTGGCACCCAGACGACGGTGTCATGGGCCATGGGCCGGAAGCCATCCATGGAGGACCTTCGTTTCCCATAGTTCCTGCCGATCGATGACCTGCAGACTTGGCCACTATCGGCGAGCCAAGCTCAGTCACGAGGGTCTGCCATCACGCAGCCCTCGTTACTGGCAGCCCTATTTTCACTGCGACATCAAAATCGACAACGGTTATATGCTGGATGCCAAACAAGCGCGAGCGGCCAGCCACCCTCCTGTTGAGTTCGTCCTTGATCGCGGACAACAGCGGCTTTCGCGACGCAGGCGTATCCACAAGAAAGATTAGTTTTATCTTTCCGTCACCAGGGTACCTTTTCGCCTTCGCGGGTAGAAGTTTTTTCAACTCCGTTCCACGAGACGTCTCTATCCACGCTGCCGCGAGGAGCAACAACACATCAGTGGCCTTGTCACGCAGGTTCGCGACGAGGTGATCGTGGGCATTTTCCTCGGATGAGTCGAATGCGTCCCAGACACTCGAACCCTTGAGTTCCAGAAAGACAATCCTTCGGGACGAGCTATCCCACCACCCAACATCCATCTCTTTGAGACGAAGTCCGGAGAGTTTACGATAGGGCTCAAGGTTGGCAAAGCGAAAACGGATGCTGCTATCCAAGGTCACTCGGAATCCGGATTCTACGATGGTGCTTGTGCTCTTGGTCGCCATCCTTCAGCCCCTTGCTACGACTGCAGATCTCGAACAACGTCGCGGTCATAAAGTTCCAAGAAGGTATCCGAGATTGCATTCGGATGAACCTCCAGGAACTCTTCAGTGGACTGGTGTGCCACCTTGCCGGCTTCGTCACGGTAGAGGGCATGAAACCGAACCTGGTCTTCCTCCTTCATTCGTAAATCGAACTCTTTGAGCAAGACGTAGTCATGCGTGGCGAGTAAAATCTGGACGCCCATGCGCTGGAGCTCTAACAGGATCTCGACGAGCATTCCCATCTTCTTCGGGTTGAGATTCGCCTCGGGCTCGTCCCAAAACAGTACGGCTCCATCGAGAAGCGTACCATTCTGGATGAGCAGCCAGAGCAACGCGAGCTTACGCATCCCCTCCGCCAAAAGTGTGAACTCCAGCTCGCCTTGCTTGTTTTTGAGGAAAAGGTATTCGCCTTTTTGAATTACCTTCCCCTCGATGCCTTGCTGGATAATGCTCATAAGCTTCCTTCGGGAGGCATCGTATGGACCACGCAGAGCCGGACGAAACGCGCGGTGAATAATGTCGCGATATATCTCTTCAAAGTGGATGTCCCGATTTTCGTATAGAGAAACAAAGCTCGGCGCATTCGCCAGCATTTCCTTGACCGGAATATATACTGACACGATCGGTTTGGCGGTCCAGCGATTCTTCCAGGTGATCCGAGCAGACTTGGGATCTTTGGAGTGATTGCTGAAAGAGCTACGGACCTTTGTTTCACCCCGGTAGATTTCCGCGACTGCGCGAGAGCTTTTGCTCGTCCTGTGCACTAGGCGACCGATGTGATCTTGATAGGGCAAGAAAGCGCGGATAAGCTTATCGGCCAGACTGCCCTTCGTCTGCGTAATGTCGCACGCAGCGTAGGTCACCTTCAAGAGATGGGTCTTGCCCGTTCCGTTCTCGCCGATGAAGATGTTTATGCCGGGTGAAAGCCGGATGTCCAGCTTTTCAAAGGCGGTGAACCTCTCCAGCTTTATTCGTGTTAGCGTCATTGTTCACCTCCCAGTCGCATGGTCGCGACGTCGTAGTAAAAGGGGCCTTGCGACAACTGATCGCACGGCGGCTCGCCCTCGAGGATGCGCTTGGTATTGTCCTGGAGACCCCGCGAGGAAAGGAAGGCCCACTGACACAGCGTCGTGGTCTACATTCCTTATTCCCAGGTGTTACTTCCATTTGCGCGCCACCCTCCTCCGGTCCATGAGCAGGCCCCAAAACACCAAGCGGCAGGCAGACCGCCCAACACATCCCGGGCCTGGGCATTGAATCCGCGTCCAAGTCGGCCCTCGAAATACACAACAGTTAGTGCTTTTCGTCAACCGTTGTGAGTAATTAGCACAGGCTTGATCCTCCTACTTCTACCTACGTGTAGGTTTCACGATCTGCCAAGGCGATTCGTGGGGTCTCCAGCGTCCTTGCCATTTCGGAGGCGAGACCATGGCCTTTCCGCCTCCG
>JAUXGL010000103.1 GCA_030622135.1 Deltaproteobacteria bacterium | reverse complement strand
GCGCCAGGCCCCCGCAAACCCCGCCACCGGCAAGCAACGCTCCCCCTACCCCGAACACCACCCATCCCCAGGTCGAAAACGTGGATTCTTCCCCGGGCGCCGCGACTTCCGCTACAGCCTTCAGATAGAAAGGCTCCTCCACGCCGCCGCAACGCGCCAGCACGCCCCCGTACTCGTTCACCGCCTCGAAGTGGTAGTACAGCTCCCCATCGCCCCGGCCAACCGGAAGGCTTATCCTCACCACACCAGGCCCATCCACCGGCACAGCCATGTGCCTTTCCTCACCGGTCTCCTCCCTTCGGTACCTCAAGTTGACTCCCCGGATCATTTCCAGCGGGTCCGCCTTGACCAAAACCTCCAGCACCAAAACGTTTGCGGTTCCCACCCACTTCGGGGGAGCGTGCTCAACACCGATCGGCTCATACCCCATCTTCGACTGATCGCGCACCGCCCGAAACAACGGCAGCAACTGCGGCGGCGAGTAGTCGTTCGTCGAGAGGGTGAACGACGGGTCGATGGATAATAGCTCGGCGAAGACCGCCACCGCCTCTTGCACCCTGCCCAGGCTGGCCAGCGAAAGCCCCTTCCATTGGTAGGCCGCGATCAGTTCCTCCGGCCCAACCCCCGGGGAAACCAGCACCCCCTCGACCACCTCCAGCACCTCCTCGTACTCCATCTCGTAAAACAGCCTCTCGGCATTCCCCAGGCCACCCGCGCCTTCCGCCGCGGCCAAGCGAAGCGAAGCAGCACCCTTGGGTATGCCCATGGGCGCGCCCGCCGATGCGATTGCCGGAACCACGAATATCAGCGACAACAGCCAGCGCATCGACAACACTCCCCGACCCTCAATGAAGCTCTCCCCATGGCAAACCACGGAGCATTTTCTATGAGAATATGCGAACAAGTTTTAACTAGAAGTCTAGCAGGAAACGTGTGAAACCAGCAAAAAAACGGAGAGCGCCTCTTTAACTATCCCATGAATCCCTAAAGCGATTCTTTCAGTCTTGAGAGCAACTCACTACCACGGTTGTCAATTGCGGCCATACCTACTATTCTCGTGTTCTCGTCGACGATCTCGATCTCGATCGCCAGGCCAAACCCCGCCATGGCGTCGGGAACATTCTGGAACCACTCCACGGCGCAGACTCCGTCCCCTTCTACGATCTCATGGTAACCCAACTCCACAAGCTCCATCCCCGTATGGATACGGTACAGGTCCAAGTGATGCAACGGGATTTTGCCCGGGTAGGTCTGGTGAATTATGAAGGTGGGGCTGGTTACCTGGTAGCCTTCGGGCACCTCGAGGCCTTTCGCCAGGCCGCGGACAAAACAGGTCTTTCCGGCTCCCAGATCGCCGGTCAGACCGATCCAGTCCCCCGATCGGCAGAACTCGCCCAGCTTGCGGCCGATCTGCCGGGTCTGCTCAGTGGATCGGGTAGTCAGAGTCAGGGTCGGCTTCATTCTCGTACTCGGACAGCACGGACGGCAGGGCCTCGATCAGGTCGGTGGCCGAAAGGCCGTGCTCACCCTTGGTTTCCATGGCTCGGTCACCGGCTTTTCCATGGACGAAGGCTCCCACGCAGGCAGACTCACCGGCGTCATGGCCCTGAGCCAGCAGGCTACCGATGATGCCGGTGAGGACATCGCCGGTGCCCCCGGAGGCCATTCCGGGGTTTCCGGACGGCACCACGAAGGCGGTGCCGTCCGCATCCGCCACCACCGTGCCGGCACCCTTTAAAACCACCACGCAACCGCACTCCGTCGCCAGCTTCCGAGCGGTGCCCAGACGGTCCTTCTGCACCTCCGGCACCGTTACGCCCAGCAAGCGGGCCATCTCCCCGGGATGCGGGGTAAGGATGCGCTTGGCCGGGGCCTGCCTGACCCGATCCAGCCGGCCCTCCAGGTTGTTCAGGCCGTCGGCGTCCACCACCATGGGTAGCGGTAGGTCACTCACCAGCCGGCGGACCAGGTCGGCCGCTTCCCGCGAGGTTGAAAGGCCCGGGCCGATGCACACGGCCTGCTTCCCCTCGCAGAAAGATAACACATCCTGGGCGGACGCCACCGGCACGCCCATGAGCTCCGTGGCCCCCACCACCACCCGCGCCAACACCTCCGGCGAAGCCGCCAGGGTCACCAGGCCGGCTCCCGTGCGCACGGCGGCCCGGCAGCAGAGCCCGGCGGCTCCGGGCTTGTCTATGGAGCCCGCCACCACCACCAAGTGCCCGAAACGGCCCTTGTGGGCGTCCGGCCGGCGCCGCTTGAAATGCGGGGCGATGTCCTCGTCGCAAAGCAACCAGGTGGAGCCCGGACCCTGGGGCACCAGGTCCGGGGGAATACCGATGTCCACGACGATAATGTCGCCGGTGTGGGCGGCGCCCGGGTAGATCACGTGGCCGAGCTTGGGATAGCCGAAGGTCACCGTGTGAGCCGCCTGCACGGCCGTGCCCAGGGATCTGCCCGTGTCCGCTGAGATTCCCGAGGGGATATCCACCGCTACCACCAAGACCCCCGAAGCGTTGATCCGCTCGATGGCCGTGGCCAGGGGACCCCGGACGTCACTGGACAGACCGGTGCCGAACACCGCGTCCAGGATCACGTCGTAGCCGGACAGATCCAGCTCCGCGACCTGTTTTTCATCCCCCAACGCCCACACCGCGAGCTTCAACTTGTCCAGGATTTCCCAGTTCAGCTTGGCGTCGCCGCGGAGCTTATCCGGATCGGCAATCAAAAAGACGTCCACCTGGTGCCCGGCGTGATGGAGGTGCCGGGCCGCCACGAAGCCGTCGCCGCCGTTGTTACCCTTGCCGCAGACCACCGCCACGCTGCCGGCGTCGTCATCCAGCAACTCCTCGACGGCCTCGGCGCAACCACGGCCGGCAATCTCCATCAGGACGGCACCGGGAATCCCGATGTCCTCGATGGTGGCCCGGTCCAGCTCGCGCATGCCGGCGGCGTCTTGCAAGGGAATGGCCACTGCTACCTCCTGGCATCCAGGATGGCCTGCTTCATCTCGCGCACCGCCTGAGTCATTCCCACGAAGACAGCATTCGCGACGATGCTGTGGCCGATGTTGAACTCGGTGATCTCACGGATGGCGGCCACCTCGGCCACGTTATTGAGATTGAGGCCATGACCGGCGTAGACATACAGGCCGATCTTCGAGCAGGTCTTGGCCGCGTCCACCAGGCGGGCCCGCTCGGTCTTGCGCACCGGTTCGCTGCGGGCGTCACAGTAGGCGCCGGTGTGCAGTTCCACGGCGTCGGCGTTGACCTTGTGGGCCGCGCGGATCTGGTCGATGTCCGGATCCACGAACAGGCTCACCTTGATGTCCCCGTCCTGGAGAAAGCGGACGTGCTCCTTGATTGTATCCCGGCTCAGGGCCACGTCCAGACCCCCCTCGGTGGTCAGCTCCTCGCGCTTCTCGGGCACCAGGGTAACCATGTCGGGCTTGAACTCGTAAGCGATCTTGGCCATCTCCTTGGTGGCGGCCATTTCGAGATTTACCCGGGTCTGGACGGTCTCGCGCATGATGCGCAGGTCCCGCTCCTGGATGTGCCGGCGGTCCTCGCGCAAGTGGATGGTGATCTGATCCGCCCCGCCCAGCTCCGCCAACACCGCGGCGGCCACCGGATCGGGATAGCGGGTACCCCGCGCCTGCCGAAGCGTAGCCACGTGGTCGACGTTGATTCCCAATGTGACCCGATCCGTATCCATCGTCTCTCCCTTATCTTACTCGGTGAAATGCTCCAGTATCTCTTTCGCGAATCCCCTGATTTTCTTCTTGTCGGTCCCCTCCACCATCACCCGGATCTTTTTCTCGGTCCCCGAGTAGCGCACCAGTACACGGCCTTCCTTGCCCAGGGTCTCTTCCACCCGCTTGATGGCCCGCTGAACCTTGGGCATCTTACCGATGGGCGTTTTCTTGGCCACCCGCTTGTTGAGCAATACCTGCGGCACGGTGGTCATGACCCCGCAAAGCTTCGACAGCGGCTGCTGCTCCCGCAACATGACCGTAAGGACTTTCAGCGCGGAGACCACTCCGTCCCCGGTGGTGGAATGGTCCAGAAAGATAAGGTGGCCGGACTGCTCCCCGCCCAGGTTGTACCCGCCATCGCGCATCTCCTTGACCACATAGCGGTCGCCTACCTTGGTACGCTTTAGCTTGATGCCTAGATCGGAAAAGGCCAGGGCCAATCCCAGGTTACTCATCACCGTGGCCACCACGGTATTCTTCTTCAGCCGGCCACTCTTGAGCATGTGCCGGGCGCAGATGGCCAAAATGTGGTCTCCGTCCACCAACCTACCCTTCTCGTCGGCCATGAGCACCCGGTCCGCGTCGCCGTCCAGGGCGATGCCCAGATCGGCTCCGTGCCGGCGCACCGCCGCGCACATCCCCTCCGGGTGCAGGGAGCCGCACTTGCGGTTGATGTTCCGCCCGTCCGGCTTGACCCCCATGGAGATCACCTTGGCTCCCAACTCCTCGAAAACCGCCGGCGTCACCCGGTAGCCGGCTCCGTTGGCACAATCGACCACCATCTTGACCCCTCCCAGGGTCAGGTTCTCAGGCAAGATGTACTTGAGGGCCACGATGTACCGGCCCACGGCATCCTCGATGCGGAAGGCCTTGCCCACCGCCTGGGCGGTTGGCCGGAGGTGATCGATGTCCCCGTTGGTCATCAGTCCTTCCAGAACCTCCTCCTTCTCGTCGGGCAGCTTGAAGCCATCCTGGGCGAAGATCTTTATCCCGTTATCCTGGAAGGGATTGTGGGAGGCGGAGATCACCACTCCCGCGTCGGCACGCATGGTGCGGGTCAAGAGCGCGATCCCCGGGGTGGGCAGCGGGCCCACCAGCAGTACGTCCATGCCCATGGAGCAGACGCCCGAGGCCATGGCCGTCTCCAGCATGTATCCGGACAAACGGGTATCCTTGCCGATGAGCACCCGGTGGCGTCGCTGGCCCTGCTTGCACAGGTGGGCCACGGCGCGTCCCAGCCGCATGGCCACCTCGGAGGTCATCGGATGAACGTTGGCCACGCCACGGATCCCGTCGGTTCCGAAGATCTTCCTCATGAGCTCCCCTCCGGCAAGCGCTCGCTCCAGATGGCTTGCGCCACCCCGACGACATCCCGCATGGGCCCCGCGTCGTGCACCCGCAGGATGTGCGCCCCGCCCAAAACGGCGGCCGCGACAGCGGCGGCAGTTCCGTGCAGGCGCTGGTTCACATCCCGGCCCAGGATCTTCCCGATGAACGCCTTGCGCGAAGGCCCCACCAAAACCGGCCTTCCTAGAGCCCTCAGCTCTCCGATGCGGTTGAGGATCGTCAGATTGTGCTCGGGCATCTTGCCGAACCCGATGCCGGGATCCACGATGATCTGCTCCTGCCCGACTCCCGCATCGACAGCCCGCTTGACGGCTTCTTCCAGAAACACCCGCAGCTCTCCCATCAAGTCCCGGTACTCGATGGGCCCGGCCTGCATGCTCTTGGGAATCCCCCGCATGTGCATCACCACCAGGGGAACGCCCGCCGCGGCCACCACCGCGCCCATCTTGTCGTCGAACCGCAGCGCACTGACGTCGTTGACCATGGCCGCCCCGGCATCCAGCGCCGCCTTGGCCACGCCCGACTTGGTGGTGTCGATGCTCACCGGCGCGGTTGTATATTTGACCACCGCCTCGATCACCGGAAGCACCCGCCGGATCTCCTCTTCCTCCGATACCGGGTCCGATCCCGGCCGGGTGGACTCCCCGCCCACATCCAGTATATCCGCCCCCTCCTCCACCAACCGCAACGCCAGGTCGACGGCCTGCTTCCGGTCGAAGAACTTCCCGCCGTCCGAAAACGAGTCCGGGGTGACGTTCACGATCCCCATGACGTATGGGCACCGATCGAAATGCATGCTCAGGTTGCCGGCCCGAATGGGCGCCGGAACCTTTTGATTTGCTACCGCTTCGACCCGCATGATCCCCAGAAATGCCTCAATCGCCATACGATTGTCAAGCCGTGCTTGACAAAAGAAATTTGGCGCGCTAACACGACGGACAATAGGAGGTTATTTGGAATGGAGAGACTCAAGGTCATTATCATGGGTGCGGCGGGGAGGGATTTTCACAACTACAACACCGTGTACCGGGACAACCAGCGTTACCAGGTGGTGGCGTTTACCGCCACGCAGATCCCCAAGATCGGCGGGCGAACCTACCCGCCGGTGCTGGCGGGCAAGCTGTATCCCCAGGGGATCCCCATCCACCAGGAAGACGAGCTGGAGGATCTGATCGAAAAACACCAGGTGGACGAGGTGGCCTTCTCGTACAGCGACGTGACCCACGAGTATGTCATGCACAAGGCTTCCATCGTGATGGCCGCCGGGGCGGACTTCATCCTGCTGGGGCCCAAAGGCACCTGCATCAAATCGAACAAGCCGGTCATCTCGATCTGCGCGGTGCGCACCGGCGTGGGCAAGAGCCAGACGACCCGCTACGTGGTGGACGTGCTGCAGAATATGGGCAAAAAGGTGGTGGCCATCCGGCACCCCATGCCCTACGGGGAGTTGGACCAGCAAATCTGCCAGCGCTTCGCCAACATGGAAGACCTGGAAAAGCACAACTGCACCATCGAGGAACGCGAGGAGTACGAGCCGCACATCCAGAAGGGCGTGATCGTTTACGCGGGGGTGGATTACGCCGAGATACTGAAGCAGGCCGAGAAGGACGCCGACGTCGTCATCTGGGACGGGGGCAACAACGACTTCCCCTTCTACCAATCCGATCTGCAGATCGTTCTGGTGGACCCGCACCGGGCCGGACACTCGCTGACCTATCACCCGGGAGAAGCCAACCTGCGCATGGCCGACGTGGTGGTAATCAACAAGGTCACCACGGCCCGGCCCGAGTGGATCGCCACCGTCCAGAAAGACATCGCCACGGCCAACCCCAAAGCCACGGTGGTGAAGTGCAACTCCCCCATAACCGTCGAGCGGCCCGATGAGGTCAAGGGAAAGCGCGTCCTGGTGGTGGAAGACGGGCCGACCCTCACCCACGGAGAGATGGCCTACGGGGCGGGAATGCTGGCCGCCGAGCAATTCGGAGCGGCCAGCGTGGTCGATCCGCGGCCTTCGGCCGTGGGCAGCATCAAGCAAACTTTGGAGAAGTTCCCGCACATCGAGCGACTGCTGCCGGCCATGGGATACCACGACCAGCAGCTCAAGGACCTGGAGGACACCATCAACAAGGTGGACTGCGACTTAATCCTGCTGGGCACGCCCACTGACCTTGGCCGGATCATCAAGATAAACAAGCCGTCCATGCGGGTGTTCTACGAGTTGGCCGACCACAGCGAGCCCACGCTTTCGGATCTGATCAAAAAGAAGTTTTCCTAGCACCGCAAAAAACGCGGCACCAGGCCGATTCGCGAGCGTCTGGAGACTTCGATGAAACTTGACTCGGGATTGATTTGTTTCAGCATCTCGAATGCCTAGGGAGATAAATATGGCGGTTTCGCTCAAGGGAAGACACCTGGTGTGCCTGCATGATTTCACCGCGGAAGAAATCCTGCAGATCCTCGACCGGGCGGACGATCTCAAGCGCCGGTACCGGGAGGGAAAACAAGAGAAGCTGCTGGCCGGTAAGACCCTGGCCATGATCTTCCAGAAACCCTCGCTGCGCACCCGGGTTTCCTTCGAGGCGGGAATGCACCGTTTCGGCGGTCACGCCATTTACCTGGGACCAACTGACATCCAGTTGGGCCAGCGCGAGGCCACCGGTGACATCGCCCGCAACCTCTCCCGCTACGCCGACGCCATCATGGCGCGGACCTTCGCGCACAAAGACATAGTCGGGCTGGCCGAGAACGCCTCGGTGCCGGTCATCAACGGGCTGTCCGACCTGCTGCACCCCTGCCAGATCCTTGCGGACCTGCAGACGGTGCGGGAGAAAAAGGGAGCCTTCCGGGGCCGAAAGATGGCCTTCCTGGGCGACGGCAACAACGTGGCCCACAGCCTGCTCTACGGCTGCGCCAAGCTGGGGATGCACATCGCCCTGGCCGTGCCCAAGGGATACGAACCCGACCAGGACGTCCTCTCGCAGGCGCGCGGGGACGCCCAGCAAACCGGAGCCGAGCTGGTCGTCACTCACGACCTGGACGAGGCGCTGAAAGGTGCCTGCGCGGTCTACACGGATGTGTGGGCCAGCATGGGACAGGAAGAGGAGAAAAAGATCCGCCAGCAGGCCATGCAGCCCTACCAGCTAAACCAGAAGGCACTCTCCCGGGCGGAGCCCGACGCCGTGGTCCTGCATTGCCTGCCGGCCCATCGCGGGGAGGAGATCACCGACGAGGTCATCGACGGGCCCCAGTCGGTGGTGTTCGATCAGGCCGAGAACCGCCTGCACGCCCAGATGGCGGTTCTCACCCAGGTAATCTGATGCAGCGCCAGGCGCTGATCACGGGAGCCAGCCGGGGAATCGGCCGGGCAACGGCCGTGAAGCTGGCCGCCGCCGGCCACCGGGTGTTGTTGAACTACCGCACCCGCGACGACCTGGCCATGGAGGTAGCCGAAAGAATCAAGGAACAGGGCGGCCAGGCCGAGCTGCTGCCCTTCGACGTGGCGGAATACAAGCAGGCCGCCACGGTGGTGAAACAATACATCAAGACGCACGGCGCCATCGACATCGTGGTCAACAACGCCGGCATCACCAAAGACCAGCTCTTCGGGGCCATGAAATACGAAGACTGGGACCGGGTGATCCGGGTCGCCCTGGACGGATTCTACTCAGTCACCAAGCCCTGCATTCACGGCATGCTCAAGCAGAACTGGGGGCGCATCGTCAACGTCGCCTCCATGGCGGCGCTTTTCGGAAACGCGGGCCAGGTCAACTACTCGGCGGCCAAGGCTGGCCTGATCGGAGCCACCCGGGCGCTGTCGCGGGAGCTCTGCAAACGCGGGATCCTGGTCAACGCCGTGGCGCCGGGATTCATCGATACCGACATACTGGCCGCCCTGAAGGTCCCCCACGAGGATCTTGAAAAGCTGATCCCCATGGGCCGATTGGGGCTTCCCGCGGAAGTGGCCAAGGTAATAGCATTTTTGGTCAGCGAGGACACAAGCTACCTGACCGGACAGGTCATCGGCGTCAACGGAGGCATGCTATGAATAATGCATTTTTCCGCAAGGCGGTCGAGAAGACCGGGCTGTCCATCGAGATCCTGCCGCTGGAGATCGCCTGGCGAAACGCGCAAGGCATGCTCTCCGCCAACGAGCTGCGCCGGCTCCACCGCTTGGGCGAGCTGAGAAAGAAATTTTGGCTGGCCGCCCGGTGGGCCATCAAGCGCCTGGGCAGCCGCCGGGCCTTCGACGTGTCACCCGATGAGATCGAAACTGTGTGCAACAGCACCCGCCCCTGCTGCCAAATGCCCAACGGTCGAGACTACAACGTCTCCGCCTCCCACGACACCCGGTACGTCGTGGCGGCCCTGACCCCCGCGGGCACCCGGGTGGGCGTGGACGTCGAGCCCATCGACCCGCGCTGCCTGCGCGTGGCCGCCCGTCACGCCCCCACCCTCCCGGAGCATCCCGAGACGGCCACCCGCTTCTGGTCTGCCTGCGAGGCGGTGGTCAAGTGCTCCGGACTGGGTTTGAGAGCGGTCCTGAGAAGCGTCATACCCAAGACGACCGAATGGGGAATGGAGCTGGGGTTCGACGACGGCTCCGTGTTCCAGGTTCACCAGATCCGGTTCGACAACCGGATCTTCTCGGTGGCTACCGCCTGACCAGCGGAGTGAAGAGAATGCAGGTATCGGAAAACGAGGGACGTCTTTTCTACGATCTGTTTGTCGGGCTGCAAATGCTCGTAAATCGCAGGTACGGTGTCATCCCAACCGTCGACTCCTCCGAGGAGTTAATGGCGCTGCCTCCCGAGCAGCGCATCAAGACGCGCGACGCGCTCTACGAGCACCCCGAGTGCTTCGACGAGTTCCTCCGGGAGGGGGATCTCTCGGCCAGCGCCGATGCGGCGGAGATCGTGGCCGGATGGCGCGACCACCGCGTCTCTGGGATGTTCTACATCTTCCGGCACCTCAAGAGTCACACGATCTTCCTGTTGTCGGAGGAGCCGGCCCGGGCCTTCGGCGTGCTGGGCCTAGCCGACCCTCTGGAGAAGCTGGCCCCTCACCCGCCGGTCATGATCACCGCCACCCTCCTGCCATTCCGCGGTCGGATCATCTACGATGGCTTCCTGACCACCATGGGCCCGATGATCCTCTTTGGGGGCGGTATGCGCCGGATGTTTAACGATACCTACAGGGACGCGAAGGCGAGGTTTGGTGTCATCACCTCGCTGCCGCACGTCGTCGACCAGGACCTTGGCGTTCAAGACGATGTGGCGGATCATCGCCGACTCAAAACGCTGGTGAAAAGCGAGCGGAGCCGCGAACTCCACTGGGATGAGATCCTGGAGCTTCGCGAGCGTAGCCCCAAGCTCGATCGGGTGTATCACCAGGAGCGCGGCAAGGCCGACGCGCGGTGGGTCGGGCGCCGGCTACGCGAGCGGGGCGTCACGCAGGGCTGGTTCGCGCTGTACGAGGGCATGGTCATCGCAAGCGCCACGACGCAGAAGGCGCTCGCACGACGAGTCCGGGAGATCCTGCCGGCCTCGACAGGCCACCTGCCGTACCTGTACCAGTTGAAGAAGAAACCGTAGGTCCGTTCAAACCGATCGACCCAGATCTGGATAGATCTTGAGCGATGCCTCCAGAACGTGATATTTTCCGATCCGCTGTGCTTCGACTATGTTGATCGAGCCACGAGGCAAGTCGAGACCGATCTTTTCGGCAACCCCGTCACGTCGAGGCGAAGGAGGTAGCAAGCGATGCTCGAACGCATGCGCATCCAGAATTTCAAGGCTTGGCAGGATACAGGCGAGATCCACCTGGCCCCGCTCACGGTCTTCTTCGGTACCAACAGCTCGGGCAAGACGAGCCTGCACCAGCTCCTCCTGCTGCTGAAACAGACCGCCCAGTCCTCGGACCGGCAGCGGGTGCTGCACCTCGGCGACAGCCAAACGCTGGTGGACCTGGGTACATTCTCGGACATGATCTTCGGTCATGACACCGACGCGGCGCTCGAGTTCCGGGTTTCGTGGCGGCTTCCGGAACTGCTCAGGGTCAAGGATCCCCGCTCTAGCCAAACCGTCGAGTCGCAGAGCATCTCGTTCGAGGCATCCATTGGCGAAGGATCGAAGGGGCGTATCGCAGTCAATTCCATGGCCTATCACCTAGGCGATCCCAATGACGGTGGCCTGCGAGTGGAAATGGAGCCTGACGCGAAGCACTCGGACAAGTACCGGCTGACAGCCAAAGGCTACACCCTCGTCCGGCAACAAGGGCGCGGATGGCCACTCCCTACCCCTTCGCACTTCCACGGCTTCCCCGACGAGGCAGTGGCCTACTTCCAGAATACCGGCTTTCTTGCGGACCTCACCCTGGAGCTCGACAAGCTCTTCTCCCGTATTCATTACGTCGGGCCTCTGCGTGAGTATCCCCAGCGTCTCTACACCTGGTCCGGAGAGATCACCGAACACGTCGGAAAAACGGGCCGCCGGGCCGTAGATGCCTTACTGGCCGCAAAAGGCCGTCGGGTCAGCTCGGGCTACAGGCAGCGGGCCGAGGGCTTTCAGGTGCTGGTTGCGCGCTGGATCAAGTCCATGGGGCTAATCGATGATTTCAAGGTCCGGCCCATTGCGAAGCAACGTAAGGAGTATGAGGTTGTCGTCAAGACGACACGAGGCGCACCAGAGGTGAAGCTCACCGACGTCGGCTTCGGCGTCTCTCAGGTGCTACCTGTGATCGTGGAGTGCTTCTGCGTGCCTGCACACTCTATCATCGTCTTCGAGCAGCCGGAGATCCACCTTCACCCGAGGGTGCAGGCCGATCTGGCAGACCTTTTCGTGCAGGCGATCCACACCAGGGAGAAGGGCCAGGACCGGCAGGTCCAGATCATCGTGGAGAGCCACTCGGAGCACTTCCTCCGCCGCCTGCAGCGCCGGATGGCGGAGGAGCAGGTGACCAAAGATGAGGTTGCCATGTACTTCTGCGAGCCGGGTGCGAAGGGGGCGAGCATTCGCAAGCTGGAGGTGGATCAGTACGGTCGGGTCGCCAATTGGCCGAAGCACTTCTTTGGCGACGTCATCGGCGATACGGAGCAGCAAATGCTGTGTATGATTGAACGCATGCGGCGCGAGGCTCCTTGAGATGCCCGACCACGTGATCGACACCAACGTCCTCCTCGTGGCCAGTGCCGCGCACCCGTACTCACCCTTCGACGATACGCATGTGCCGGCGAGCGAGCGGCAAACTGTGCTGAACTGGCTGGTCGCATTCCGGAACGACAGCAACCGCACGCTCGTGCTCGACGGGGTGTTTCGAATCTATGACGAGTACAGGCACAAGATGACAGAGCAGGATCTGGGGCTCCTCGTCATCCACGACAAGATGGCAGGGTCTCGATTCCGCCAAGTCGACATCGAGTACGAGGCCGACGGCACGGCCGTCGTTCCGGAGGATTTCGCGGATCTCGACCGCTCGGATCGCAAGTTCCTCGCGACTGCACTGGCGGATCACAGTCACAGCACGATCGTCAACGCCACCGACAGCGACTGGTTTGCAATCGAGGACGCATGTGCGCAACACGGGGTCGTCGTGGAGCAACTCATCGAGGAGTGGCTACGAGGCGAGGAGCCATGACCCCGGACTTCTTCAAGTTCCCCCATACGCCCCAGCTCGCCTGGCTCGCGCCGGGGCAGCCACGCGAAGACAAGGTGCTCTCCGAGGCCGAGCGTGACGCCTTCCTGAGCGGGGAAATCGTGGTCGAGGAGAAGGTCGACGGGGCCAACGTCGGCTTCTCGGTGGTTACTGACGGCCGCCTGCGAGCACAGAATCGAGGAGCCTACATCGGGCCGCCGGGTGTGCACCCGCAGTTCGGCCCGCTCTGGGGCTGGATAGCGAATCACGAGGCCATGCTGGTCGAAGCGCTCGGGCCGAACCTCATGCTTTTCGGCGAGTGGTGCTTTGCCGTGCACTCGGTGCGCTACGACCTACTGCCGGATTGGTTCCTCGGCTTCGACGTCTACGACCGCAGCGTGAACCGCTTCTGGTCCGTGGAGCGCAGGGATTCCCTGCTCGGCGAGCTCGGCATCTCCGCCGTGCCGGCCGTCACGCGCGGGCGTCTTGATCTCGAAGCGCTGTGCGAGCTGCTCCGGGGCACCGGCTCTCAGGTCGGCACCGGGCCGGCGGAGGGCTTCTACCTGCGTCGCCAGAAGGGTGAGTGGCTCATCGACCGCGCCAAGCTCGTACGTTCCGAGTTCGTCCAGGGCATCGACGAGCACTGGTCACGCCGGCCGCTCGCGAAGAACCGACTCGCGTCGACCTCGGCGTCGGCCGCCAAGGAGCGCGCATGCTGAACCCCATGTGGTCAAGTGCTCCGGACTGGGTTTGAGAGCGGTCCTGAGAAGCGTCATACCCAAGACGACCGAATGGGGAATGGAACTGGGGTTCGATAACCGGATCTTCTCGGTGGCTACCGCCTGATCAGCGGCTCTTTCCCAATAAACAGCCTTTTCACGTTCCCCCAGTGGCGGTAGACGATTACGGCCAGGACCGTCGCGGCAAAGGCGATCTTCCAGGCGGGAGCGTTTTGGGCAACCAGGATGATGGGATAGGCAAGCATGGCCAGAAGCGAACCCACCGAGGCCCGGCGGCCGAAGTAGACGATCGCGATCCAGCCGGTCACGACCAGGAGCGTGGCAACCGCGTCCACCACCAGGTAGAAGCCCAGGGTGGTGGCCACACCCTTACCGCCGCGGAAGTCGTGGAAAGCCGGGTAGAAGTTGCCCAACACGACGGAAAGACAACCGAGCACCAGAGCCCAGGGCGTGTTGAAGAGCCACTGGGACAAAAGAGCGATCAGCAGGCCGCGGCCCAGATCCAGGCACAGCACCGCGACCGCCCGACCCAGCCCCAGCACCCGGTAGGTGTTTACCGTGCCCGGGTTTCCCGAGAACAGGTGACGCGGGTCTCCCCGGCCAGCGAGCATGAAGGCCAAGATCGAAAAGTTGACCGAACCGACCAGGTAGGAAACCAGGCAAAAGGCCAGCAACTCCATAGCTATTCTTTCTTGTCTGCTTTCTTTTCAGACTTGCGCTCTTCGTCGGGCACCGGCGCCAGGTAATCCACCTTCATGGGGGTTCCGAACTTCCTCACCTGGTCCATCACTTCATCGGCCTTGCCCACGACCACCACGGCGAGGTTGTCGACAACCAGATGCTTTTTCAGCGCCTGGTTTACTGCCGCAAGTGTCGGCGCCGCCACCAGCTTGCGGTAATTGCGGACGAAATCCTCCCCCAGGCCGTAGAACTCAGCAGAGGTCAGCTCGTCCGCCAGACCGCTGGGCGATTGGAGCTCGATGGTGTAGCTGCCGGCCAGATTGTTCTTGGCCACCTGGAGCTCCTCGTCGGTAACTCCCTCTTTTCGGATCTTCTCGATCTCCCCCAGAAGCATCTTCAGCGTGGCGGCCAGCTCCCGGTTGCGGGTAAAGGTGAAGGCCATGAACGGCCCCCGGGTCCTTCCCGCGGAAAAGCGTGAAGATGCATGGTAGGTCTTGCCGCCCTTGGAGCGGATGCTCTTCATGAGCCGGGAGGAAAAGCCTCCGCCACCCAGGACGTAATTGCCCAGTACCAGATTCATGTAATCCGGATCCTTCTTGGTAACGCCCAAGGATCCGACCGCGACGGTCGCCTGGGTCAGATCCGGCTTGTCCACCATCCGGACGACGTGGGCGGTCGGGATCTGCGGATCTTCGGGAAACGAAGCAATCTCGCCGGTCTTTTTCCAGGAGCCGAAAGCCTGCTCCAGCGCGGCCGCGGTTTCGCCGGCGTCCAGGTCTCCTACCACGGTGAGCAACGCGCCCTGGGGTTGGAAGGCGCGTTGGTAAACCTGCGCCAGGTCTTCGGTCTTGACCGCCTGCAACGTCTGGATGCTGGTGGATCTTCCCCGGGGATGATTATAGCCGTAGATGACGTAGCGCAAGTGCAGGACGGCCAGCGGAATGGGCTGGTCCTTGACCCGGCGCACACCGGCCTCCACCTGGGGCCGGACCTTGCCCAACTCTTCCTTCGGAAAAGTGGGATTCAGCGACACATCCGCAAACAGCTCCAGGCCCTTCTTGAAATCCCTGGCCAGGAATTGCCCGTTGACGCTGAAAAACTCGGTGGCGGCCCAGGCGGACACCGAACCCCCCAGGCTTTCCGCCTCCACTGCGATCTGCTCCGCCGAGCGGGTCTTGGTCCCCTGGGTGAGCATCTCGGAAAGCAGTCCGGCCAGGCCGGCCTTGCCCTTGATGTCCAGGAAGTCCCCGCCGGGCACCACCAGGTCGAAGTACACCACCGGCTGCTCGCGCCGCTCGATGACCATGAGCTTCAGACCGTTCTCGAGCGTCTTGCGCACGATCCTGGGAAGCTCGATCACGCCCGCGGACGGGGCCGGGAGCTTCAAGAAGCGTTCGGCCGTGGGCCAGGAGGCGGTCTCCTGCCGGGCTGCCTGCACCTCGGTCGCGGCCGGCAACTCCACCTCCTGACCCTGCTTGGGCGGCAGCAAAACCGCCATGGTCAGGCGCTGGCGAACAAGGTACTTGCCGATCACCTGCTTGACGTCCGCGGCGGTGATCTGCACGTAGGGGTCGACCCCCTTGAGGAAGTTCTTATAGTCCTTCTCCACCAGCTCGGCCATGCCGATTTCGAATCCCACGTTCTGCATGGAGGTGAGCTTGAAAACGTGGGCGGCGGCCAGCTGGTTCTTGGCTTTTGAAAGCTCTTCCGGGGTGGGCCCCTCCCGGCCCAGGCGGTTGACCTCCTCGATCAGCGCCGCCTCCACCGCCTTGGAGGGAACCATGGGCATGAAGGCGCCGAATATCACGAACAACCCGGGATCGCGCATCTTCCAGTTGAAGGCGCCGGCGAACATGGCCAGCTTGCGCTCCCGAACCAGCTGCTTGTGAATTCGGGAGGACTTGCCCCCGCCGAGGATGTACTGGATCACCTCCAGAACGGCTGCATCTTCGTGGGCGGCCGCGGGCACCTTGTAGCCGCCGATGACGATGGGCAGCCTGGTGGGATGGCGGATCTCTTCCCGGCGGAACTCCTGCTGCTCGGGCTCCACCGCGGTTACTTCCGGGGGCGGCTTCCGCGCTTTAACCGGGCCGAAGTGCTTTTGGGCCAGCTCCAGCACCTTCTCGTAGGAGGTGTCTCCCACCACGATCAGGACGGCGTTGTTCGGCGCGTAGTAGGTCTTCTGGAAGTTGCGCACGTCATCGAGTGTAATCTTGTCCAGGTCATCCAGGGTACCGCCCACGGTCCAGTTGTAGGGATGCCGGGTGTAGGCCACCTTGCGAAACTTCTCGAACAGAGCGCCGATGGGATCGTTCTGCTGGAGGCTGCGGATCTCCTCCTTGACCACCTCGCGCTCCTTGAAGAAATGGGACTCATCCAACTTCACCCGGGCCATCCGCTCGGCCTCCAACTCCATGACCAACTCCAGCCGGTCCGCCGGAACCGTGTCGTAGTAGGCGGTGGCATCCTCGCTGGTGAAGGCGTTCCCGTTCCCGCCCACCGAGTTGATGATGCGCGAGTGTTCCTCGGGCCCCACGTTCTCGGAGCCCTTGAACATCATGTGCTCGGTCAGGTGGGCGATCCCTCTAATCCCCACGCGCTCGTTGCAGCTCCCCACCCGGTACCAAACCTGCACGGTCGTGACCGGCGCGCTGTGATCCTCCAAAAACAGCACCTTCAGCCCGTTCTGAAGCTTCCCCTCCCGGATGGCGACTTTCCCTTCCGGCTGAACCCGATCCTCCACCACCACCGATTTGGGCGACGGACACCCCATCCCCGAAAGCAAAACGCAAACGATCCCCAGTAAACCAACCCACTTTATCTCTATTTGCATGAAAACACCTCCCTATCGAGCCACGAAGCTATCACCCGGCCTACAAGCGGTCAACCGGCAGTCCCGCAGCGCCGGTATTCAAACTGATGAACAAAAGGACAAGGGAGCTTCGCTACGAGGTCAAGCCGAGGCGGAATGCGGAATATAAGGACTCCAACGGTCCTGTCTGGTTTGAACACATTATCGTTTAATTCAGGCCAAAGTAATACAATTTGCCGCCGTTCCCTGGTTCCCCGGAGTGAACAGCCTTCCCACCGGCAATACACCTCGATCCGTCATCCGAAAGGTCGAGTGCATTTATGGAGCCCATACAGTTATGCTCAAAAAACGGGATGCTGCTCTTTTTCTCAAAGACCCAGAAGTCGTTGTTCTCATCCTCAAAGGGTCCCGGGCTCGCCGCGGCAATCACTTCTCCGTCCAGGGATATGTCAACCGCGGATATCGAATAGTCGTTGGACTTGTAAACCCACAAGGGCTCATTGCTCCCGGAATCGAACACGGCAAGTTCCCCGGTGAATGACTCGCGGGTGCCGTCGCCTAAATCCACCGAACCGACAGCGATCGTGGAGCCGTCCCCGGAAATCGCGACGACATATGCCCAATCATCATATTCTCCCGGCTCGAACCGGAAGCTCCATCTTTCATTATAGGTTTTTTCGCTTTCACTGTACTCGTATAGCTTTACGTAACCCTGCAAGTCACCGGTTACGAGAATGTTCCCATCGTGAGAAATTGCAGGACTCGCCGAGGTCTGCGTCTCGATTGCCAGGAGCTCTTCCCCACCGTTTGAATAAACGCTAAACCGGTAGTACTGCGATATTACGAGTCTTTCATTGTTTTTAGACACTACACCGACCGCGTATCCGCCTTCCGAAAGCTCGTGGCTCCAGTTCTCCGATGAAGTCGCCTGGTCGAGCGAGGTGATGCGCATGTGGTCGTATATAACGCCCGATACGTAGTAAATGGTGCCGCCGTCATCAGAAATCATGATGTTATACACGTCTTCGCCTCCGGCCGCGGAGTATGATCGGACGGGATCCACGGATGCGGGCTCGAACTCGTAGATGGTATTGCCGTCCGCCCCGATCAAGTGTGCCCCGTCGGAAGTCATGTCCTGGGGATGATAATCCTTGCTCACGATCTCGTGTCGCCAGACCGGCTGATTGGTATCGGTATAGTATTCCCAGGCCATGTCATTGGTGGCCCATCCGACAAACGAGTTGTAGGTGACGTCACTTATGTTGACCGCTTTGCATATGGCCCATTCTTTGCCGGTCTCCCATATCAATGTTCCTGACGGCCCCACGGGGTCGTTATCG
>JAUXGL010000085.1 GCA_030622135.1 Deltaproteobacteria bacterium | reverse complement strand
TCACCGGCATCGCGAAGACGGATACCCTCGTTGACTCGCTGACTTTAGTCCTTGTACATCGAGTCGACTTATAATAACCTCGGTGTGAATAAGAAGGGCTAACAACTGGCCGCAATGTCCCCAAACGAGTTCAGGCGAAGATATCCCAACAGATAAAGGACGCTTCTTCACGGGGGCTCTCTATTGCCATTATTTCGGTCCCACATCGTGGCGATGATGCTATTCGCAGCAATCCAGATATGAGGGGGCGGGTTCACCGGATAGACCTGGAATTCTGGGAAAAACCTGAACTTCAGGCAATTGCCAATCTTGGACTTGAGAAGCTTGTGCTATCGGTCGCAGATTCATTGCTTGAAAAGTTTGCAATCGAATCATTGGGTTCTCCTCTACTCATGCAGGCAATTTGCCTTCACATGTGCTATCATCAGGGAATCGAAGAGCCCGAAAGAAGAAAGACTGGTAAAGAACATTCCATTAGCAGCGACGACTTTTTGGAGATTCTGCGCAGCACGGTTGCCGTTACCGATTGCAGAACAGCCTATAAGATACTTTCATCCGGCCCGATGAGGCGTGGTCAGCCACGAAATACATATTTGACAAATGATGGAAATTATCGTGACGTGTACGAATTGATTTTGATAGCATCTGCGTCAGACCCACCCAGGCTATCAATTGAATATGAAGAGATCAAAGACCGCATTAATATGCTAGTTCGGGATGATGCGCCACAGGGATCGAGCATTCTTAGGGCTCTCAAATCGATGGTGAAAATTGTCAAGCAGTCTCTTGATCGAGACAGGGTGATCGACTGGGATGCGGACAGGCGAACGATTGACTTCCCAGACCCACATTTTCTGTTTTTCTTGCGCCAAGATATTCCAGAAAATCTCCGATGAGTCCGTCGTGCGCGTCTAACACCATGAAAAGAAAGAGGATTTTTCTGGAGCAGGTTTTTCGATACCAGGCATTCAGGAAGCTCCATGCAACTTCTTCGGACCGCCGAACAACTCAAAGAAAAGCTCTGTAGAGAGCCACTTAGGCGTAGGGCGTAGGCGGATTCTCGCGTCCGATGTACACCCGGTACACATCCCGGACGCCACCATCATATCGCCTCGACGCTACGAAGCAATGATTCAACTACGGTTTGGGCAACAGGCCCGTATTACCTGATTCTTTCACCCTTGAGTCTCCGCAAAAAAGTCGCGTTGGGCTTTTCACGCGCGTCGTGGCTTTCGACGAGTGCGCTTGGCTTTCTCCGCCGCTAAAAGCTACAGGCACTTCGGGTAAAGCTCGAAAAGAAACGCCACTCTCGTACCATCGTCCTTGAACTTTCTCTTGCCATAGGCAGCGTCCACCGCCCTGTCAAGTCTTTGATGGACTTTCACCAACATGAGCGGCATTGTGAGCGGATCGTAAAGATCAGCAAGAGAAGCGTCCGGGAATTTAATGCGGGCGTCAAGCATAGCCTGGGCTGCTGCCTCAACTTTTTTGCGCTTGGCATCGGTGGGCTTACCGGGCCACGGGAAGTTGTTGTAAACAATTTGTGCAGAGTATCGATAGCGGCTTTCCAACCGACCCGCCACATAGCGCATCCATGCGTTGTGCATTGTTGACGAAAGAACGCCAAGGTGGAATAGCGTGGCACCAGGGATAATGAATACCAAATCGCTGCAAAAGGTATCCTGACCGACCATTCCAATTGGGATGAAGTTCCTGCGCTCAGAAGAAACTTTCGGAACAATAAGATAGTCATCTGCCGGCATATTTTCCACATGAAACCGAGTCGGCGTGTCAGCAATCTTTCGGGTCGGTTTACTCTTGCTGACAAGCCTAAGCTGGCGTACCGCCTTCACCCGCTTCATCGCCTCCGGCATCTGTCGCAGTTCGTTCGGTGAACAATCGCCCAGCCACAGGCACCAGCGCTCGTAACCATTGAGAAACTCATCGGACCCAAGCCAACGACGGAAATACTTTGTAGCCTTCGGCTCTTTATTAAGGAACTCATCGCGTTCCTTGATTGTGAAGAGATATTGACCACCATCTATCGGCTTGTTTCCAATACCGATCTTTGGCACATCACAAATGGGCTTTGAGCGTCTTGCCAGAACCACATCAGGTGCGTCCACCAAATAGGGGTTGATATTAGCAACGCTCACAGCTTGCGGCTCACCGCGAATGTTTTCATATTCGAAGATTGTCTTGTTTTGTGCATCGGAGGCACCAAAGCCAATGATTATGCAGTGAACAGCCGCAACACCCTTTGCTTCATTGCGCCACTGGAATGTCCGATGCGCGAAATGAATGTGTATCCCCTGAGCAAGCAGCCAACTCCACAAAACACCCACCTGCTCGCCCTGGGCGATGCTGTTGGTGGAGACAAATGCACAACGCACATCTGTAGCCGTATTTCCCTCCCTCTCCGGGTAAGGAGAGGACTTCAGGAATTTAGCCGTCTTGACATACCAAGCGGCCACATAGTCCAAAAGACCGCCGCCCTTGATGTCCTTGAAAATTTGCTGAGTCTCCTTCCGCTGACTCTCACTCATGTACTTCGCTCCCACAAAGGGAGGATTTCCGAACACGAAACTCGCCCGTTTCACCGGCAGCGCATCGTTCCAGTCCATGGTCAGGGCGTTGCCATGATGGATATGCGGCGTGCTTTTCAGGGGAATGCGGGCAAAGTACATGCCGAATTCCTCCGATACGCGCAAGTTCATCTGGTGATCCATCAACCACATGGCCACCTGGGCAATCTGAGCCGGAAACTCCTCAATCTCGATGCCATAAAACTGGTCGACATCGACACCGATGAGGCTGTGCACATTGAGCTCTTTCTGCGCACTGCTTCTACTTGCGCGCAGCACCTCCAATTCGAGTTTGCGCAGCTCACGATAGGCGATAACCAAAAAATTGCCGCAGCCGCAGGCAGGGTCGAAGAAGGTGAGCCTACGCAGCTTCTTGTGGAACTCAAACAGCTTGTTCTTGTTTTTGCGAACCCGGCTGAACTCCGCCCGCAGGTCATCAAGAAAAAGTGGCTTGATGAGCTTCAGGATGTTTTCCTCGCTGGTGTAATGGCCCCCCAGATCGCGTCGTGCTTTTTCGTCCATGATGCTCTGAAATAGCGCGCCGAAAACAGCGGGCGAGATTGCGCTCCAGTTCAATGCCGCGCATTCGAGCAAGGCTTTTCGCATGTCATGATCGAATGCGGCTATTTGTAGCGTTTCCTCAAAGAGCCTACCGTTGACATAGGGGAAGGCAGCCAACTGCTCGTCCAGACTCTTCAATCGCTTGTTTTCCGGTGTGTTGAGCACCTGAAACAGCTGCGCCAGCCCGGATCCTAGATCGCTGCCATCTGGAGAATTTCGCTCCTCGATCCAGTGCATAAACGCATCCGCAGGTTGGAAAATGCCCGTATCCTCTGCGAAAAGACAAAACAAAAGGCGCACCAGCAAGACTTCCAATTGGTGACCCTCGTAGCCACTTTTTTCCAGCAGGTCATGGAGTTTCCCCATATGTAACGCCGCCTTGATATTCACGGGGTCCTGAGGCTTGATTACCTGTGTCTGGTAGCCAGCCATGAAACCGAAATGCTTGATGTGGCTGTGCAGGTCAGCGAGGCAGAATTCCACGTCGGTATTCTCTATCAGATCGTAAAGACGAAGGCGCTCGAAGTCCGAGACCAGAATGTAGCGCGGCAGGTCTTGTTCAGGGATTCCGTCAAAATAATCAGCGGCCTGCCTAAATGCGCGAATTAAATCCGCTCCCCGGCTCTTATGCTCAATCAGAAGCTTTCGTTTCCAAAAGGCATCGATCAGGCCTTGCTTCAGTTCGCCAGTGGTGAGCATAATCTCCACCCTCTTTTCAAAAGTGGCGACGCGCTTTCGGTCAATCCCAAAAACCTGGAAGAATTCATTCCAGAAGCTCTGCGCCGAGGAACGTTCTGACTCCTCCTCGGCCCATCGACGGGAAAAGCTCACAGCACGGTTGCGTATTTCATTCCATGAAAGAGGCATACGTTTTCCCCTCGTGCTTACGGTGATTGCTGTTGATCAACAGCGATCTTGCTCAAATACCTATCTGTTATCAAGGGAAAAGCGAAAAGGGATAGTAATTTCAAAGCACTCTTTCTGTGCCCTCTACAACTGAATATGCACAGAATTGGACCCAATGTCAATTCTGATTTACCCTCATAGCTGGGATTACAGCCAGAGAAAACGTGGATCTGGTACGGTACGGGTTGCTGAAACCTGAAGAAACCCATCCTGTCCTCGCATCCCTTGATGGTATCTTCGGGTACCCGAAGATACCATCAAGGGATGCGGAATTTCAATCCTGCCAATCCGTATATTCCTCTACATACTCAATTTCAATTTGCGGGGGAGATCACCAGAGGTGCTTCTGTTGGCAAATCCAGATGGCCCAACACCTGCTTTACGCTGTTGGGTTCGGTGATGAATCCCACCATCTTCAGCGGTGAATCGCATCGAGGACACAAAAGGGGAAGGAATTCGAATATGCGTGCTATTAACATCGCCCAGGATACACTGGCGTTTTTCTTGGCTTTGGTTCTTTCCTGGACTGGGAGTATCCTGTTCGAGTTCCAGTCCCATTTCTTCAGCCGCTTTCTGGAGTCTCAGTCGTAGTGCCTCTGAGGGACCGGCCAGCATCAGCAATCCATTAAGCTGTCCTGAGCGCATGCCAGCGTGAAGGACACCACCTGCTGCCTTATTTTCGCATGCGGCGCCAACACTCCATAGTATCGAACAAGGTTCATCCAGGGCGGCGGTGTCAAGTCTGCCAACCGTTTCATCAACTCCATCGCAGACAATATCTCGTAGGTCTGCCCTCCCGGAAGAGCACGCTGAAACTGGTATACCAATTGCTGCCGTTCTTCATCCCACCACCCCAGGCGGTCCAGCGCTAAGGGAGGTCGGGCACAATAGCGCAACAGTTTTTCCTAACCTTCCCGATCGCCGTCATCGATCCGAGTTAGGTGGGGGGTCAGGTACCACATGACACTTATTTTCTGGCCAGCCAAGCGCGCAAGTGCCGTTGAGGTGAAACATGCAACGAGATGGGCCGCCAAGCGGAGTTCGCACGTGACCCCATTCTCTCACCGCCTACCAGGATCCCCACACCGAAACACCCGCCACGTGGGCGGTCGTATCGTACCAGTCGTGGTTCGACCATTGACACAGCAAGCGGTACTCCAGGCTGACCCACACGTCCGGTACGCAGCCCGGCTTGTTCTTCGACCGCCAGTTGTATTCGAAAGCGACCCGGGGCACCAACCTCCAGTCGCTGCGGTTTTCCCCGATGAGCCGTCCGCTCGAGTCGATAGCCGGCCAGCCGGCGTAGTCGCGCTGCTCGAAACGCAGGCCCAGCCAGAACGCCGACGACTTGCCCATCAGCTGCTTGAAGCCGGCTTCGGCCCGGTGGCCGGAGTAGAGGAACTCCTCTCCGAGGTAGGTGAACTGATCCTGGGTAAGCTTGCGACTCAGGATCCCGCTGTCTCCTACCGCGTACAGGTATACGTAGTCGAGCTGCAATCCGGCGGTCCGCGAGAGCGACTGGCTCACGTGCAATCCGAAACCGATCTGCTGGTCCTGGGCGTCACCGTTTCGTCCGGAATGCCGGTAGCGTCGATATCCGTAGGACGCCCGGGGTGAGAGGGTGGTGCGGGTCGGCAAGGTTAAGCTCAGCTCACCGCGCGCCCAGGCGTCTATCGAGTCGGAAGGCTTGTCGTCGTAGAAGTAGCGGTAGGAACCCGTAACGGAAACCTTCCAACGGAACCAACCGCGCGGCTCCATCACCACCTTGGCCGCAAGCGTCGGTTGCAGGAGATTGAGATTCTGGTAGGCCTCCTGGTTGTGCAGAGTCTGCACGGAGGCTTCCAGCACCAGCTCGTTCTCGCCGTCCTGGCCCCAGGCCGGATTCAGAAAGAGGTAGACCTCGTGCCAGTGCGACAGGAGGTCTGAGTGACGCGTGTAGGCATTCAGCTCGCCGGTATAGCCCACCGACCAGTAGCGGGAGAAATCCACCCCCAACTCCGCCGACGGCCGCAGCACCAGATCCCACTCCTCGGACTTGTCCAGAAACACGTTGCTGCTCGCCAGCGTGCGAACATCCAGCTGGGCGACTAGGTCGGCCGCGCCGGCCAAATGCGACGCCAGCAACCCGATGACGGTTGCCGGCCAAACCAGATATCTTTTCACCACGTCACCCTCGAATCCCAGCCGCTAGTGCCGCGCTTTGGATCCCCCTCTCGCCCGGCGCTTTCTCTCCCGGGTGTTTCCCTCGTCAGTACCCGACTTGCCGCGCCGGCGATGCTTGCCTCGGAAGCGGTGTTCCTGCCCATCCTGGATCCCGTCACCGTTCCGGTCGACGAACCCATTCCGTTCTTGCTTCCGTTCTTGCTTCCGCTCTTGCTTCCGCTCTTGCTTCTGCTCTTGCTTCTGCTCTTGCTCCTGCTCTTGCTTCCCGACCGAGGGATCCAGTGCCGGCGGGTCCTCGGCATGCACGGTTTGAGAATAGCCAAATACAAGCAGAACAGCCAGCGTCAACTTCGGTATAAGCAATAGTTTCATCATACAAACACGGCGGGAGGGATGACCTCCCGCCGCTCCTGGTTGGAGGAATCTACCTGCCTCTTTTCTTCGAGTAGTGGTCACACACGCCGTTGCCGTCCGAGTCTACGAAACCTTCCCCGAATCCCTTGCCGGCGCGCTTTTGGGTTCTCTCACCCTGCTGCGTGGCGGTTCCCACGGCCTTGCGGTGGCGGTAGCGGTGATGGCCACGCTTCATGGCGCCTTTCTTGCCGCCGCGCTTCATGGCGCCTTTCTTGCCGCCGCGCTTCATGGCGCCCTTCTCACCCTGGTTCTGGTTCTGAACCTGGTCGTCGATCCCGTCGCCATTCATATTGCCCTGCGCATCGCCACTGCCCTTGCGCTGCCGATGCCGGTTGCGATTCTGCTCCTGCGCTTGGAGCTTCTCCTGTTTCTTGAGCTGCTTCTGTTCCTGGGCTTTTTTCTGCTCCAGCCGCTTCTCCTGTTTCATGACCTTCTTCGAAGCCGCCTCGCCCTCCGCTTCCTGGGCCACAGCAAACGGCACCGCCAAGAACACGCTCAGGCCGATTCCGATCAACCACTTGGCTCTCATTGTCTTCCTCCTTGCTTCTTTGGATCTTTGTTGGAACCTGCTCATCATGCAAGCAAATAAAGCAACAAGCGTGCCACCCGGGTCACCCAAAGAAAACGCAGCAACACCAATGTGTTACATTTCCGCCGACAAAGCCATGGCGGTTGATTCTACCTCTTGGTCGAGCAAAATTCGACGATTTTGTCGATTTTGGGAGGGACGCAAGCAGAACACTACAGCGCGAAGGAGAAGCGGTATCCAGCCAGAATACCCAGTTCCGCAACGGTCAGGTCGCCGGTGGTGCGCAAGTCCTGGAAGGACATACCCAGCGACAGATCCAGTAACACGGCCCCCGGGCCCAAGCGGTACTCGCCCTGCACCCCGACGAACATCCCCGGAAGGGTCAAACCCCGAGTCAGGACCTGACCCCATGAGGACACTTGGGGCGGCGCTCGAGTAAATTGGTCAGCTCGAGCGACTTCCCCACGATCTTCTGGCCCGGCAGGTGTTTCCTGGGTTCATCACCTTCCTTGCCAAGCAATCTCGGGTGGAATAGCCTGAGCCATGCTGAACCATATATTGGAGAACGTCATGCGAAAAGCGCTGTTGATATTCGTGTTGGTGACTTTCAGCGGCAATTTATCGGCCCAGGAGGTGCCGCCGGCGTTGATGATCAAGGCGCCGGGGGAGACCAAATCGAAGCCGCTGTATCTCTCCAAGGTCGACGTCCAGGCGCGGATCTTCGGGTTCATCGCCGAGACGAAGATGACCATGACCTTCAAGAACGACTACGACCGGGTGCTGGAGGGAAATCTGTACTTTCCCCTGCCGGAGGGGTCCACGGTCTCGGGGTATGCGCTGGACATCGGCGGGAAGATGGTGGACGGGGTGGTGGTTACCAAGGAGAAGGCCCGGGTGGTGTTCGAAAAAGAGGTGCGCCGGCAGATCGATCCGGGCATCCTGGAGTGGGTCAAGGGAAACAACTTCAAGACGCGCATCTACCCCATTCCCGCCCGCGGCAGCCGCACCGTGGCCGTCCGCTACGTGAGCGACCTGGATTTCGACCAGAAAGGCCAGGCCAGCTACCGGCTGCCCTTGAAGTTCGAGCAACCGCTCGACTCGTTCTCCATGCGCGTCGAGGTGCTAAAGACGGCCCGGCAGCCCACGCTGGCCTGGCAGGGCCCCGGCCCGGTCAAGTTCCAGTCGCGGCGGGAGGGGTACTTCGCCGAAACCGGTTTCAAGAAGAAGAAGCTCACCGGCCAGATGGTAGTGACCGTCCCGGGAGCCGACCGGCAGCGGGTGATGGTGGAAAAAAGCCCCGACGGCCAGGTGCATTTCTGCATAAACGACTTTCCACAAGTGGTAGCGAAGAAGGCCGCCAAGAACCCGCCCAAACATATCACCCTGCTGTGGGACGCCTCGGGCTCGCGGGAAAAGAGCGACCACCAACGGGAGATCCAGTTGCTGCGGGCCTACTTCTCCAGGTGGAAGACCGCCGGCATAGCGGTGGATCTGGTCATCTTCAGAAACCAGGCCGAAAAGCCCAAGCGCTTTTTTGTCGTGAAGGGCAACCCGGACAAACTCATCGACGCGCTTTTGAAGGTCGTCTACGACGGCGGAACCCAAATGGGTTCCATCTCGCCGAAAAAAGGCGCCCAGCGACCCGATTTCTACTTCTTGTTCAGCGACGGTCTCTCCAACATCGGACTAGAAAACCCGACCGGCTTCAAGATGCCCGTCTACGTCTTTGGCGCCGACCCCGGCGCTAACCATCCCTTCCTGCGCTACCTGGCGCAGAAAACCTCCGGCGAGTACTTCAACCTCAACCGCGTGGACGACCAGACGGCCATCGCCGGCATCGGCACGCCGCCGTTTGCCTTCCTCTCGGCCAAGGTCGCCTCGGGAGGGGCCACCGAGCTCTACCCGGCGGAATCCCAGCCGACCCACGGGCGCTTCACCCTGACCGGCAAGCTCGAAGGCAAGCAGGCCACCGTCGTATTGAGCTACGGCGTGGCCGGGCTCACCCTGCAACGGGTCAAATACGATGTGTCGGCGAAAAACGCGGTCAGAGGCGATCTCCTGGCCCGCTTCTGGGCACAGAAGAAGCTCTACGAAATAGTGGCCTTCCCGCGGCGGAACCGGCAGGCCATGCTGGAGCTAGGCAAGCGCTACGGCCTGGTGACGCCGGGAACCTCGCTGATCGTCCTCGAAAGACTGGATCAGTACGTCGAGCACGAGATCCCGCCGCCCCGATCGCTGCCGGAGATGCGCAACCAGTACCTGCGTATCATGGACGAACGCATGGTCATGCAGAAGAAGGAGGAGAAAAGCAAGCTCGATCACGTCTTGAGCCTGTGGAAGACGCGGGTGGAATGGTGGAAGACCAAGTTCAAATACCCCAAGAACTTCCGCTACCCGGGAAAGGAAGAGAAGAAATCGAGGCGCATAGAGGCAACCGGCGCCGCGCCGGATGCGGAAATGGTGGAGGAAATGGTGGCGGAGCCACGGCCCGCGCCGGTGGTGCTCAAACCGCCCGACGAATCCGCGACGCCCATGAAAAAGGGCAAGAAGTTGGCCCTTAAAGACTCGAGATCCGAGCCCGGGACTATACCGAACCTCGCCCTGAAACCCTGGGACCCCAAGGAGCCCTACCTGACCACCCTGAAGCAGGCCCCCGCGGGCCGGCGGTTCGACGAGTATCTGAAACAGAAGAAAGAGTACGGCGGCTCGCCGGCCTTCTACCTGGACTGCTCGGATTTCTTCATCGGACAGAAGAACCAGAAACTGGGCATGCAGGTGCTGTCGAACGTATCCGAGATGGAATTGGAAAACGCGGCGCTGTTGCGGATCCTGGCCCACCGGCTGGCCCAGCATAAGGAGCTGAAGCTGGCCGCCGGGCTCTTCGAAGAGGTGCTGCGCCTGCGTCCCGAGGAACCGCAGTCGTACCGGGATCTGGCGCTGGTGCTTTCGGATCTGAAGAAGTACCCGCGAGCCATGGAGCTTTTGGCCCACGTGGTCATGAACCGGTGGGACCGCTTCAACGAAATCGAAGTCATCGCCCTGATGGAGCTCAACCGGATAATCGCTTTAGCCCAGCGGGCCGGGATCGGGAAGTTCCCCGTCGACCGGCGCCTGATTATGAACCTGAACGTGGACGTCCGCATCATTCTTACCTGGGACGCGGATCTGACCGACATCGATCTGTGGATCATCGAACCCTCGGGGGAAAAGGCCTACTACAGCCACCCGCGCTCGACCATCGGCGGGAACGTCTCCCGCGACTTCACCCAGGGATACGGACCCGAAGAGTACATCCTGAAAAAGGCCATGCGGGGCATGTACAAGGTCCAGGCCAACTTCTACGGCAGCTCGGCCCAGACCCTCTCCGGGGCGGTGACCCTGCAACTGGACCTCTACACCAACTACGGCAGGCGCAACGAGAAGAAGAAATCCATCACCCTGCGCCTGAAGGAAAGAAAAGACACCATCACCGTCGGAGTCCTGGAGTTCTAAGATGGCCCGGGCGATCTTCATCCACTCCAAAGAGCTGGAGCTGTACAGCTACCCCCAGGAAAGCCCCCTGCGCATCCAACGCGCGGGACGCTGCCGCGAGATCCTCGACTCCATGAACCTGCTCCAGGACCAACTGGCCCCGCAGCCGGCCACCCGGGACGAGCTTTTGAAGTTCCACACCGGCGAGTACCTGGATATGTTGAAGCAGGCCTCGGACGGAGTCTTCGACCAGGCCTTCATCTACATGGGCCTGGGCACCCCCGACTGCCCGCTGTTCGCCGGCATGTATGACTGCGCCGCGCTGGCCTGCGGCGCCAGCCTGCTGGGCGCCAATAAGATCCTCGCCGGGGAAACCCAGGTAGCCTTCAGCCCCTCCGGCGGATTCCACCACGCGGGACCCGGCCTGGCCGCGGGTTTTTCCTACATCAACGACGTCGTCCTGGCCTGCATGCTGCTGGCCGAGGCCGGAAAGAAAGTGCTCTTCCTGGATCTGGATGCCCACCACTGCGACGCCGTCCAGGACGCCTTCTACCGGCGTAGCGACGTTATGGTGGTCTCCTTCCACGAGAGCGGAGCTACCCTGTATCCGGGCACCGGTTTCGAGCACGAGATCGGCGCGGGCGAAGGCGAAGGCTACAACGTCAACCTGCCGCTGCCGGTGGGAACCTACGACGACGCCTACCAGGGTGCCTTCATGCAGGTGATCCCGCCCCTGGCCGGCGCCTTCGACCCCGACGTGATAGTCCTGGAGCTGGGCATGGATGGCCTGGCCGGCGATCCCCTGGCGCACTTGAACCTGACCAACAACGTCTACGCCGACATCGCCGCGCTGCTCTTGAAACTGGACAAGCCCATCCTGGCCACCGGCGGCGGCGGATACCACCAGGAAAACACCGCCCGCGCCTGGGCGCTCTGCTTCAGCGTCCTTTCCGGCGCGGCGCCCGAGGAGGATCTCTACGCCGGCCTGGGCGGAGTCATGCTGCAAAGCACGGAATGGGCCGGCGGCCTGCGCGACCGGGTGCTGCTCTCCCACGGCGGCCAGCGCCAGGCCATCGACGAGGCCATCGAGAAAAGCATCGAGCGGATCAGGGAAACCGTCTTCCCCCTTCACTCTATCTCGTGGTGAAAACTCCCCTCTCGATAAGATGGATGCGCAGATCTTCGGCGCCGGTGAACTGCACGGCGCCCATGCCCGCGAATCGGCCCAGTCCCGTGGCGCTTCGCTACACGGGGCGGGGATCAAAATTATTATTCATGCTCCCATTACTATTGGGCCTTTCCTGCGGGCTGTGCGGCCAGGAAACCTCCGACGAGGAGCAGATCCGAAAGATCATCGACCAGGCGGTGGAACTCGCCGAGAAGAAGGACATCGGCGGGCTCATGGAGATGACCAGCGAGGATTTTCTGGCCATGCCGAGAAAGATGGGCCGCCGGGAAACCCAGGGAATGCTGTTCTACGTCTTCCGGCGCTACCCGGACCTATCCATCCTGTATCCGCGTCCCCGCGTCTCGGTGGAACCCGGCGATCCCACCGGCACGGCCAGCGTTGTGTTCCTGCTGCTCAGAGGAGCCGACACCCGGCCCGATCTGGAAGGCCTGGGCGACAACCTGGAGAAGTGGGTTAAAAAGGTCGGGGACTACACACGCCTGTACCGGCTGAAGATAACCTTCGTAAAGGAAAACGACGAGTGGCTGGTTCAGCGGGCCCACCTGGAGCGGTTCAAGGGGCTGGGATTCGGGCACTAACGGTCACACCATACGGGTCACCAGGTACTGCAGCTTTACCTTCCCTACCTTGAAGATCATTCCGTCCTTGAGCACCAGGCTGTGGATGGGCATGTTCTTGAAGTGAACACCGTTGGTGCTGGAGAGATCGGCGATGACGTGACGATTGTGATGAAGGTAGATGTGGGCATGCCGCCGGGAAACGGAAGGATGATCGAGGACGATGTCGGCGTTCTTGGGATTGCGCCCGATGATCTTGTCGGAGCTGCGTATGCGAAACTCCTGGATTTCGGCGCCCTGCACGATCAGGAGTCCCTCGCGTACCCGGTTTTTCTTGGCGGTTTTCTCGGGCGGCAGCGGTGCGAGCGGAACGCCGATCACCGTGGGCGCCTTGAACACCAACAGGTGGTTCTGCAAGATCCGGCGGGCCCGGGGAGGTATTCTCACGAACCGGACCCGGTTGCCCCGGCCCTGCCGGTCGACCCCCACCACCTCACCGGTCACCCGCACCGGCTCGTCCCGGCCGATGAGCCGCAAGGTCAGTTCGACCTTGGAGCCTTTCCTGAAGGGAATGGGAGCGTGAAACCCCACCCCGCCCATGCTGATATTGGCCGTGCGGCGATAGGTGCGCCTGCCGCTGGTCCCCACCTCCACCATGATCTCGGCGGTCACGCGCTGTTCCTTCCGTCGCTCGCCCCGGCGGCGCTCGGTGCCGCACCGATCGCCGGAAAACTTCTTGCTCTTCAGCCTGCGATGCTTTCGTCTTCGCTCCGTCATGATCCTGGTCAGGTATAGAGTTCTTTCTTCAGGCTCCGGCTCATCAGCGACGCGACGGCCTCCCGCGCCGGAACATCCTCGTACAACATCCGGTAGACTTGCTCCGATATGGGCATCTCCACCGCCTCGCGCCGGGCCAGGTTGTAAACCGACTTGGCCGTCTTGATTCCCTCGGCCACCTGACACATGTCCGAGACGATCTGGGCACGGGTCATTCCCTGGCCGAGCTTCTGGCCCACGGTGCGGTTGCGGCTCAGCGGCCCCGTGCAGGTGAGCACCAGGTCACCCATGCCGCTCAGGCCCGACAAGGTGAGCGGGTTGGCCCCCTTCTTCACCGCCAGCCGGCTTATCTCGGCCAGCCCGCGGGTTATCAGGGCGGCGATGGTGTTGGTCCCCAGGCCCAGCCCGTCGGCCGCTCCGGCGGCGATGGCAACCACGTTTTTCAGCGCCCCGCCCAACTCCACGCCCACCACGTCCGTGGAAGTATACAGGCGGAAGGTCGGGGAGGAAACCTGCTGTTGCACGCCCGCGGCCACCTTCTCGAACCGAGCCGCCACGCTGGCCAAAGAGGGGGCATTCTGGGCCACCTCCCGAGCAAAGGTGGGACCGGAGAGGAAGGCCAGCATGGGATGGAACACGATAGGCAGGACGTCCTCCAGCACCTCGCTCATGGTCATCAGGGTCTGGTTCTCGATCCCCTTGGAGGCGCTGACGATGGGCACACCCTCGGGCAGATATGGGGTCGCCTGGGTCATGACCGACCGGACCGCGTGGGAGGGAGCCACGCAAAACACCAGCTCGCGGTCCCGCAGGCACTCGGCCAGCCGCGAGGTGGCCCGGAAGTTGTCCGGCAAATCCACGCCGGGAAAGTAGGTCTTGTTCTCGTGGTGCCGGTTGATCTCGTCCACCACTTCGGGCTCGTAGGCCCAGATGACCGTCTCGCAGTCCTTGGTGGCCATCAGATGCCCCAGGGCGGTTCCCCAGGCTCCGGCACCGATCACCCCGACCTTGATACCCATGACAACTCCGTAATCACGGTAAGAGGACCGGCCCAGTGGCCTGCCCCTACTCCTGATCGAATAGATCCACCAGCGACTGGTCCAGACTGGCCCGCCGGGTGCGCGTCTTGGCCCACTCCCGCAAGGCCTTGATCTTCTCCTCGTAGGTCGCATACAGCGGTATGATTTCGTCCAGTTCCTTGCTGATATCCTCCGTGGCGACTTCACGTCTTTCGCCGAACGATCGGTACATACCCGCCACCACGCCCTGCTCCAACTCCGCTCCCGAGAAGTGCTCCGTCTGGCGTGCCAGGGCCTCCATGTCGAAGTTCGAAACGTCCCGGTTTCTCTTGGCCAGATGAATGCCCAGGATGGACTTCCGCTCGTGAATGTCCGGGAGGTCCACGAAGAAGGTCTCGTCGAACCGCCCCTTGCGCAGGAGCTCCGGAGGCAGGTTGCCGACTTCGTTGGCGGTGGCCACTACGAACACCGGCACTCGCTTCTCCTGCAGCCAGGTCACGAAAGAGCCGAACACCCGAGTGGCGTTGCTTCCCGAACCGGACACGCCGGCGAATCCCTTCTCGATCTCGTCCACCCACAGCACCACCGGTGACAGCGATTCGGCCACCAGCATGGCCCGGTGCATGGAAGTCTCGGGCGAAGCCGAGCCGAACACCGCCGAGAGATCCAGCCGCACCAGAGGAAGCTTCCAGGCTCCCGCGACCGCCTTGGCGGTCAAGCTCTTGCCGCAGCCCTGCACGCCGATGAGCAGCAGGCCCTTGGGGGCCGGCAACCCGTAGCGCGCGGCCTCATCGTCGAACGCACGCGCCCGGTCCTTCACCCAGCGTTTCACTTCTTCCAGGCCACCCACTTGCCCGAGGTCTTCTTCCAGATCGAAGTACTCCAGCACCTCGCTCTTGCGGATGGACTTCTTCTTTTCTTCGATAATCAACCCCACGTCGTCCAGCTTGAATCCCCCGCCCTTTCGCAGCGCCTTGGTGAAAACCCGGCGAGCCTCGTTTTCGGTCAGTCCCCGCGCCGCGCGCACGACCCCGTCGACGAAGTCTTTTGGAAAAACCACCTGCTCCTGAGCGCACACCCGCCCAAACTGGGCATCCAGCTCTTCGCGAGTCGGCAGCGGCAGCTCCATCACGGTGATGTCCTTTTCCAGCTCATCCGGTATGACCAGCAGGGGCGACACGATGATCAGCGTGTGTCCGGCGCGGCTCAGGGCCGGGATCAGGTCGCGGATCCTCCGGAGCACCTCCGGCCGGTCCAGGAACACATGGAAATCCAGCAGAATGGTTGCGCCGGCGGCCGCCTTGTGCAGGGATGCGAGCAGCTGCTCCGGATCCTTGATGCCTGCCTGGCTCTTGGCGCCGCCGGTGCTGCTCCACATCCCCACTTTCAATCCCGCGGACTTGAGCGCCGCGGCCACCAGGCGCTGTCCGCGCTCCTCTTCGTGGGTCAACAGGTACACCAGGGGATACCCGGAAGACACGATCAGCTTGAGTTCCTCGGCCAAAGGATGCATGCAGGTCTTCCTCCTCACTCGACGGTCACCCGGACGACTTCCTCGAAGGTGGTTACACCCTGGGCGAGCTTCTTGATGGCCACTTCCCGCAACGTCATCATGCCGTCGAGCCGGGACACCTTCATGATCTCCTTGGTGTCCGCCCGTTTGTTGATCAGACGCACAATCTTGGGGGTGACCGGCATCACCTCGTAGATGGCGATCCGCCCGAAGTATCCGGTGCCCCGGCAAGCCGGACAGCCCTCACCAAAATATACCGGCAGCTTCTTCTCGCTCTTCTCGGGCATCTTCATGCGCAGCAAGCTGATCTGATCGGGCGTCAGAAAGGTCTTCTTCTTGCAATGCTGACATATCGTTCGGACCAATCGCTGCGCCGCCACACCGATCATGGTGGAAGAAAGCAGAAACGGCTCTACACCCAGGTCCAGCATTCTGCCCACCGCGGTGGGAGAGTCGTTGGTATGCAGGGTGGCGAACACCATGTGGCCGGTCAGCGCGGCCTGAACGACGTTGGCGGCGGTCTCGGCATCCCGCACTTCGCCCACCATGATGATGTCGGGATCCTGCCGCAGGATGGTGCGCAGCGCGGAAGAAAAAGTAATCCCGATCCGGTTGTGCACCGCCACCTGATTGAAGTCTTCCACCACCATCTCGATGGGATCCTCGATGGAGACGATGTTTACGTCCGGCCCGGCCAGGTACTTCAGTGACGAATACAGGGTGGTGGTCTTGCCGCTTCCGGTGGGCCCGGTGACCAGTATCATTCCGTCGGGACGAGAAATAAACGACTCGTACTGCTTGTACTCGTTGGGGTAGAAGCCCAGGGACGACAAGTCCTGCATCAGCAGAGCGGGATCGAAGATCCGGATGACCACCTTCTCCCCAAAGGCCACCGGCAGGGTGGACACGCGTAACTCGGTCTCCTGTTCCCCCTTGCCGGTCTTGATGCGCCCACCCTGGGGCTTGCGCTTTTCGGCGATATCCATCCGGGCCAACATCTTGACCCGTGACACCACCGCCGCATGCACCACCCGGGGCAAGGTGGTCACGTTGTGCAGTACACCGTCGATGCGCACCCGGATCTGGCTGTGCTCCCGCTTGGGCTCGATGTGAATATCCGAGGCCCGCTGATTGAACGCGTAGTGGAGCATGTACTCCACCGCATTCACCACGTGCTTGTCCGTCGCCTCCAACTCGTCCATCGCCTTCAACTGGACCAGTTGTTCGAGGTTGCCCAGATCCGCGCCCATCTCCATCGTCTGCGCCGCGGCCTTCAAACTGCCGCGGAAGCCGTAGACTTCGGTGATAATGCGCTGGATGTCGGACTTCGCCGCGATGACCGGAGAGATCTTGTAACCGGTGATCCTTCTCAGGTTTTCAATCAGCTCGACATCGTAGGGATCGGCGATGGCAACGGTCATCACCCCGGTTGCCAAGCTGATGACCAGCACATCGTGTCTCCGAGCAAAAGGCCGAGACAGCAGAGAGGTGATCAGCTTCATATCCAGCTTCAGCGGATCGATCTTCTTGTAGGGTAGACCGGCCTCTTTCGCCACGACCTGGGCAATACGATCCTCGTTGAGAACACTGCTCTTTTCCCCCTGCACCGGCAGATTGAACGAAGCCAGCACCTCCGGGGCGGACACCTCCAGGCGCCGGCGTCCCCCCGTGTCGGTGCCGCCGCGTCCCTTCAGCAAACGCTGGCGCTGGGCACCCTCCCGAACCAGCACCTCCCGGATCTGGGCCTCCTGGAGCAAACCCCGCTCCAGCATAAGGGTACATAGTGATTGCATATCAAGCGACTGCAAGGTCACGGTGCTCAACTCTGTAACACGCAGGACAAACAGGTGTCAACGCGGACTTGCCTTCTGTAGTGTTTGCGGTTTACTATGCGTTTTCCATAGAATGGAAAGCCACGGAGGTGCAGCAATGCCGAGAACCAAGACATTATTACCCTGCCTGCTCATGGCGGCTCTGTTACTCGCCGCGGGAGCCGCCGGAAACCCGGCACAGGCCCAGCCCGCAATCGCCTGCGACCAGCCCGAGCATGACTTCGGAAAGATCGCCCAGGGCGGAGATGTCGAGCACATCTTCAAGATCAAGAACAAGGGAAAGGGGATGCTCAAGATCGAACGCGCCCGCGGCGGGTGAGGCTGCATGGCCACGGTCGTCTCGGCGACCGAGATTCCCCCGGGCGGGGAAGGAAAAATCAAGGTAAAGGTAAGCACTCGTGGACGCAAGGGCAACCTGCGGAAAACCGTGGTGGTCCAGTCCAACGATCCCCAGCAACCACGCTATGTCTTGAAGATAAAAGGCATAGTCGAAGTCATCGCCGCATTCGATCCCGATCGGCTGAACCTGAAGAACATCGCCAAGGGAAAAACGGTCAGCCAAACGGTCAAGCTATCGGGCAGTGAGGCGGACAAGCTAAAGATTACCGAGTTGGTTTCCTCCAAGCCGGAAGAGCTGACCGCCAAACTGATCGAGGAAGAGGGCAAACCCGCGGTCTTGGTTACCTTCAAGGCCGGCGACCAGGCGGGAAGAATCTCGGCGCGGTTGACCGGCAAGACCAACCTGAAAGCCCCCCAGGAGATCTTCTTGTATGTCTACGGGCAAATCACCGATGACCTGGTGGCCGAGCGTCCCTTTGTGTTTTTCCCCGGCCATGCCGGCGGGGAATCCGGCAGCCTGCTGGCCCAAACCGCTTCCATCCTGACAGCCCCCCTAAAGATGAAAAACCATGCGGTGAAGCTGAAGGTTTCCTCTTTGGCAGGCAAGGTTTTCAAGATAACCGGAGTGGAGGACCCGGAGGGGAACGTAATCGGGACGGCCATGCAGGAAAACGAAGAGTGGCAAGTTTACCTGATGTTGGCCAAGAAACCGAAAGCACCGCGAGGGATCATCCGGATCTTGACCGATCGGGACGATCAGCCGGCTATCGAGGTACGCTACAACGCCAGAACTTCCCTGCGGCCGGTCCCCACCCGTCCGCCTCCGGGCATCCGTCCCGGTCAGCCCGGCAGGCATACTCCCGTCATTCGCTCCAAGAAGGACGGCCGGGTTCTGCGGCAGATCCCCAACCTACGGCAAAAGGTAAAACCGTTGAAGCTACCCGGGCGAAAAACAGTGGTGCCGATCAAAAAACACCCGCCCCAACCGAAGAAATAACCGCTCCCGATCAAAGGTGCCATGCCGTTCTTCTGGAGAAAAGAAGTCAACGTCGAAAAGATGATGTCGCGCTATTTCGAGCGGAGTGACGCCTGCTTCCAGATGTTCGAAAAGGCCTTCGGCGTTTTCTTCGACACCGGTCAGGGGGCGACCTTCGAGGCCGCCGTCCAGAAGGCCCATGAAGCCGAGTCCGCGGCCGACGACATGCGCCGTGAAATCGAGCTCACCCTGTACGGCAAGGCGCTTCTGCCCGATTCCCGCGGGGATCTGCTGGGCCTGCTGGAATCCTTCGACCGCCTGCCCAACATGGCCGAAACCGTCCTGTTCGCCCTGCGCTGTCAACGAATCGAATTACCCCAGGATCTGGCGCCGCTGTTCAAGCGCCTGGTGGACATCAACCTGCAATCCTATTACCTGTGCCGGCGAGCGGTGGATGCCCTGCTGTCCAATCCCAAGGTCACCCTGCACGCCACCAAGGCAGTAGACGAGAAGGAAAGCGAGTCGGATCGCGTCGAGCGCGAGATCATATGCCGGGTCTTCGACTCCGAAGAGCACGACACCGGACAGAAGCTGCTCTTGAAAGACCTGATTCTGCTCATCGGGAGCATCTCCGACCGCGCCGAGACGGTGGCCGACCGCATCGGCATCGTGGCCATCAAGCGCCAAATCTGACCCCATGTGGCAACTGATCTCGGGCATCTTCTTGGGTTGGTCGCTGGGAGCCAACGACGCCTCGAACGTGTTCGGCACGGCGGTGGCCGCGCGCATGGTGAGGTTCAGCACCGCCGCGGCGCTCTGCTCGCTGTTCGTGGTGCTCGGAGCGCTGCTGGGGGGACAGGAAGGCATCCAGACCTACCAGCGGCTCAGCCCCATGTCCGCTAACCTGGCCTTCATCGTGGGCCTATCGGCCGGCGCCACCGTCGCGCTGATGAGCTACTGGCGCCTGCCGGTCTCCACCTCCCAGGCGGTAGTGGGGGCATTGGTGCTGATAGGCATCCTACGTTCCAGCCTGGACACCTCCTCGCTGCTCAAGGTGATCCTCTGCTGGGTGGGAACCCCGATAGGCGCGGCCCTGGCCACCATCGTGCTCTACTATACGGCGGGCAAGCTGCTCAACGTGATATACCCCACCCTGTTCATGTTCGACCGGGGCCTGCGCTGGTCGCTGATCCTGGCCGGCTCTTACGGGGCCTACGCCCTGGGAGCCAACAACGTGGCCAACGTGACTGGAGCCTTCACCGGGCCAGACATGCTCACTCCCTTCCAGGCCTGCCTGGTCGGCTCGCTGGCCATGGCCCTGGGCGTTTTGACCTACAGCAAGAACGTCATGGTCACCGTCGGCCGAGACCTGGTGCGCCTGGACGCCTACACCGCCTGCATCTCCATCCTATCCGCGGCTATCACCGTGCACGTCTACGCCATCATCGGCGTGCCCGTCTCCACCAGTCAGGCCATCGTTGGAGCCGTGCTGGGCATCGGCATCCTGAAAGGCACCCGCACCATCCAGACCAAGACTTTATTGAAGATCCTCTTCGGCTGGGTAGGTACCCCGGCCATCTCCGCCGGGGTGGCTTACGGATTATATCAGCTGTTCTCGGTGCTGAACCTGGTCTGAACCGCCCCCAAATCCGCCGTGTCCGGTATCCGGACATGGTGTACAGATTCCGGACACACAGGTAAATTACCGCAAACGACTATAAGCATAGCTCCGAAGATCTCATTCGAGTGACGCTGCTGGTCAGAAAGCTAAGTCACCGATAGGGGTAGGAAGGTCCGGTTACCCGGACCCTCCCCCCTCCGAACCGTGCATGCGGATCTCCCGCACACGGCTCTCCGGTCGGTGGTTCACCGCCGAGCGGGTTGA
>JAUXGL010000141.1 GCA_030622135.1 Deltaproteobacteria bacterium | reverse complement strand
TACGGACTGTACACACGAATCGGAGGATCAGTACCCAGTCGCCATCGTAGAGCCCTCGGTAGGTTGGGCCGGTCCGGTCTTTACTCTGAATCCGTGCAAGTAGGTCCAGGTCATCGACTGAGTATTAAAATGCGTGTATAATGGGTTCGGATGTGCTATCCTCTTCCTGGTTGGATAAAAACGGGGTACATGAAGAAGAAGCTACGCTTTTTCCAAGACTACGCCTGGAAAAAGTGTTGGTCTAACCAACGTGGGTACTGCCACCGCCAACCTGCCTTACAACATGTTGTCGCGTTTCCATCAACAAGTGCCCAAGCAGAGCCGGTAGTCTCATGAGTTGCCCGGACGAACAGACCTTCCTGGCCTTTCTTGATGGAAATCAATCCGCCGAAGACAGGCAACGTTTCCAATACCACGTGGAAGGATGCAGCCGGTGCCGGCAATTGTTGTCCGCGCTTGTCCGGGACCAGCCTCCCCAACTGAGCGGCCCACCCACACAGGTGGATGGGACCAAGAATGACATCCGCGAGTTGCCCACCGGCTCCGCAGTGGACCGCTTCGTGACCCTGAAGCGACTGGGTGAAGGCGGCATGGGCGTGGTCTACTCGGCCTACGATCCTGAGCTGGACCGCAATGTTGCCATTAAATTTCTTCGCGATGAAGGAACAAAAAGCGACGTCCAGCCAAGATTGCTCCGTGAAGCCCAGGCCATGGCCCGGCTTGCCCATCCCAACGTGGTGACGGTGTTCGAAGTGGGTACCCACCTGGGAAAAGTCTTCATCGCCATGGAGCTGGTGGAAGGACAGACCCTGCTTGAATGGCTTCTCGAACGGCCCCGCTCCTGGCGATCCATCCTGAATGTGTTCATGCAAGCCGGGGAGGGTCTGGCCGCAGCCCACCGGGCGGGCTTGGTCCATCGGGATTTCAAACCGACCAATGTCATGATCTCCGCGACCGATCGGGTCCATGTGACCGACTTCGGCCTGGCCCGACCCGCTATTATGAAACCGGATTTTGAAGTGGGGATAGAAGCGCCTGCTCAAAGAGCGGACGAATCCGATCCGTCACCGCTTTCTACGCCGCTGACTCGCACCGGCGAAGTGCTGGGCACTCCGGCGTACATGGCACCCGAGCAGCGCCAGGGAGAGGCCGCGGACGCAAGGTCCGATCAGTACAGTTTCTGCGTGGCGCTGTACGAGGCATTGTCAGGCGAACGGCCATCCGAAAAAGAAGAACCGGGATTCCCACCGGGGGATAAGAGAACACCCGTGTTCATTCAGCGAATCCTGAGTCGCGGCCTGGATCCCAACCGGGATCGGCGCTTTCCCGACATGTCGGCCCTGTTGAGTGAGCTGTCTTGGGATCCTCGACAAAAAAGGCGCCGCGTCATGGCGGTTTTGGCGGTTATCTTTTTTCTGGTCCTGTTGGTTTCGGGCGCCTACCTTGGAATCCAATCGGATACGCAGAAATGCAAAGACGCCGGGCAAGCGGTGTTGTCGGCATGGAACCCGGCCCGCAAGGCAACCGTGCGGAGGGTGTTTTTGGCCAGCGGTACGGTCTTTGCCCGGGATGCCGCCGACGTTGTGGAAAATCAGTTGGATCGATTCAGTGCCGACTGGACTGCCATGCATGCCGAAGCGTGCGAAGCGACCCATCTCCGCGGGGAGCTGTCAGAGACATTTCTGGATGCCCGCTTGTTTTGCCTGCGACGGCGTCTTGACGAGGTCAAGGCGCTGGTCGACGTCTTCGAGCAGGCCGGCAATGTGGTAATCGGAGACGCTGTCAGTGCGGTCCATGATCTGAACAATTTGCAAGACTGCGAGGACGTCCCGGCCCTCCTGGCCAGGCAAGCTCTTCCCCGAGATGAAAAGGCGCGGGCACTGGTGGAAGAACAACAATCCAGGATCTCACGTGTACAAGCATTACTGCACACCGGACAGTACGCGGAGGGGCTTGCGTTGGCCGAGGACATCGTCGAGGACATCGAGGGCACAACCTACAAACCACTGGAAGCCGAAGCCATGTTCATGCAGGGAAGGCTACAGCACAAGACCGGCGATCTGCAGGCGGGCGAAAAAAGCATGTACAAGGCCCTCTGGGCCGCGGAAGCCGGCCACCATGATACGCTTGCGGCCCGCGCCTGGACGGAGCTCGTTCTCCTGGTCGGTTATGAGCTCGCTCGACACGAAGAGGGTCACCGGCTTTACAAACACGCCCGGGCCGCGGTGGACCGTGCCGGACGACCCGCAGAGATCGAGGCGACTCTTCTATTCTACGCCGGCAGGATCTTCCTGGCAGAAGCGAAGTGGAAGCAAGCCGCCGACTTGTTTCAGAAAGCGGAAGAGAGATTCAGAAAAGCCGTCAGGTCCGATCATCCCCTGCTGGCGATGATAATCAACAGCAGGGGAACGGTTCACTATTTCAAGGGAGAGTACGACAAGACGTCGAAATGTTATCTGAAATCGCTTGCAATCCGGCAACGCGTCTTCGGACAACGTCATCCGGAAGTCGGCAAGTCGTACAACAACCTCGGCAACGTACTGACAGCTCGAGATAAGTATGAAGAGGCGTTGGAAAGCTACGAGAAGGCACTGGACAACTATCAACAGTCGCTCGAGCCCAATCATAGCCATATTGCGCACGTGCGGACCAACATTGGCCTGGCCTTGATGGATCTGGGTCGCTACGAGAAAGCAATCAAACATCACCAGTTTGCGGTCGAGGCTCTTAGCCGGTCTCTGGGTGAGGACCACCCCAAGGTTGCCGTGGCTCTCAACAGCCTCGGTCTGGCCTGGCTAAGGATGGGTCGACACAATGAAGCTATTGAGTCACTTGAACGATCCCGCAAAATCACGATCAATAAGTACGGAACTGATCACCCAAACGTTGCAATGGCCTTGCGCAATCTGGGCATGGCCTATGGCGACCTTGGCAAGCAAGAGACGGCGATTAAAAATCTTCAAGAGGCTTTGCGTATCAATACCAAATCTTACGGTCCGGAACATATCAATCTGTCCTACTTGCAATACGATATTGGCAGCTTGTTGTTCAGACAGGGCAAACTCCAGCCGGCCCTCGAAAAATTCCTTATCGCATTGGATCTCCACGAGCGCACATCGGGAAAGGACAATCCGTGTCATTATGTCTGGTTGCTACACAGAATCGCGCTTGTGTATAACCGGCTCGGACAAACAGCCGAGGCCAAACAGTATGTCGAGCGTGCTTTGACTCTGGAAAAGACGGTATTGTCGGACTCGATTGATCTCGCCTCGGCCCGTTTCCGGCTGGCCAAGTTGCTTCGGAAACTGGGAACGGATCGGGAGAGGGCAAAAGACCTCGCGGTGAAGGCGAAGACTGTGTTTGTAAAGGCTGGTTCCGGACACTCGGCAGATCTGAAAGAAGTGACTGAATGGCTGGAGAAACACCGTTAATTAATCGACATGGGTCGTCGCTGGCATAAAAACGTGGACTGTGCACACGAATCGGAGGATCAGCCGCCTTTGCCTTTGAGAAACCGTCGGATACTCACGTCAAGCTGGCTCTCGATCAGCCGCATAACGCTGTCGAACTCCTTTCGACTCACCCCTAGTTCCAAGGTCAGTACCCGTCGGGTCTGAGAAAGAAGTTTTTTGCGGACTTTAGACATCCAGCGGCTTACCGTGGCCCGGTGGACATCGTAGATTACACCTACCTGATCGAAGTTCAACCCGTCCAGCAGGTGATGCCGCAGGATATTGCGTTCGCGGCTAGACAAAGAGCCCAGGGCCTGCTGAAAGGCCTGCTTGAACGCCTGGCGATACATGACCTTGAGGTAGACAAGCTCCTGGTCGTCTGCGACGGGTACCTGGTCCGCCAGGACCTCGTCCTCCATCCGGCACTCCCTGACTCCCTTTCGCAGGTAGTTGAGCGCTTCCCGCATGGCAACCACCCGGATCCAGCTTCCTAGCTCTCCCTCCCCCGAGTATTGAACGATCTTCTTTTCTCGCACGCCGTCGTCCACGAACAGCTTCTTGTAAACAAGCTGCTTGACGTCTTCGACAGAGGCGGAAGACATGTTCATGCGCGAGAGGACGCCTGTGATTTCCCGGGAATAAATCCGCTCGAACGTAGCCAGGGCCTCGGGATCGCCACAGGCGCAGCCGCAGGTCAGATACAGGTCCGCCGTCATCATCCTCCCAAGAGCATCCTCCGGCTCCGCTCCGTCAGGAATGATCCGGGCCAGATAGGGCAAGAATACCTCGGGGTTCATCGACAGCCTGGGCCACGATGTCCGCGCCGCCTGGAGAATCTTGCTCAGAAGGGCTTCCAGGTTCTGGTGCCGCCCCGGCCGTTCGCGCGTATCGACCGCCAGATTGGAAAGAAAAAGATCCACCAAAATCGGTCCGCCGGCCATGGGCTCCCCTTCATCTTCTTCCGACTACCGCACCCGAATGCCTCTTGCGGTCAACCAGGCATTCATCCGGGCAAGCTCCCGCTTGTATCTCCTCACGCGCCGAGTATAGCCGTCGCGGGCCTGCAGGGCCTGGTCTTCTCCGCACTTTTGGCGTCTCCAGTAAACTCCTGAGCCCCGCCCATACCGGCGGCACGCTCCCCGATCAGATAATTCTGCCAGTTGATATCTCGAGCGCTCAGCGAGCCGGAGACAAGCATCAACCCAACAACAAAGATCAGTTTGCGCATATTTGATGGCCTCGCAAAAAGTCAAAGAGGATCATGAGAAGAAAGTCACTTTCGGAAAGAACCATATTAATCACCGGATGTCATCCCCGCATGATTCTGGCGAGGATCCAGTAGGTTGCGCAATATGGATTCCCGCCAGAATCATGCGGGAATGACAATAATTGACTTACTTCTCAGGAATCATACCCCAACGGAGTTTCGTGAGTGATTTCAAGAGCAGAGCTGAAAACATGAATTTATTCCGCTCATTCCATTTGTTCATGATTTTAACCACTTGTATGCTCAGCACATTTTCACCAAGCAAAGTACTCTGTGTGGAAAATCAAATAATATCAACTGCGTGGAAACATGAAATTGCCTTGCACGCGTGGTTTTTTCATGTTTTACTCGCCTTCGCCAGGAGGCCCAGCGGCATGCCACGGGAAGCTTTACTGGGTGCGGATCGAAAAAGGAGCAGGCAGATGACAGAAAAGAGAGCCTTCCAGTTCCATGGCCGGACACGGGAACTCCGGCAGATCGACGAGTTCCTCGATGCTGACGGTGCAGGGTTCACCCACCTTCGGGGTCGCCGTCGGATCGGCAAGACCGAGCTTCTGAAGATAATCCGGGACCAGCGCGAGTATTGCTTCTACTTCATGGGCCGGGACGACGAAAGCAATCGCAACACGATGCGAAGGTTTGCGAAGGAGTGGGACGCCTTCACCGGACAGCGCCGACTCACGCGGCTCAGGGTCTCCGAACTCGACTGGGACGAGCTCTTTCGTGAGATCGGCGTGCATGCCGCAGCAACGGCCAATCGATCGCCCTTGTTCCTGCTTCTCGACGAAGTGCAATGGCTCGCCAAAAAGGGGACCGGCTTTTGCGGGCTGATCAAGGAACACTGGTCCGAGTGGAAAAAGCTCGCCCGATTCAAGCTCATCATTTCGGGCTCATCGAACCGCTTCTTCCACAAGTACGCGGACGGGGATCTGGCGATCCTCAGAGGACTGAGGACGCACGCAACGATCTGGATCCGACCATTCACGCCGGCCGAGGTCAAGCAGTATTACTTTCCCGACTGGACCAAAGAGGAGATCTGCCTGATCTATATGATGGTTGGTGGTGTTCCTTACTACCTGGAGAACGTCCGTGCCGACCGCAACTTCATCCGCGCTGTGAACAAATCGGTTTTCTGCCACGGAACGATCTTCCTCGAAGAGTTTGACGCGATCCTGGAACTCGAGACTGCCAAGGTCGGCGCCAGAAGCCGCGTCAGAGAGATCCTCGCCAGCCTTGGGCAAGACGGCGCCACCGAGGCCTCGATCGTAAAGCGCACTGGCTTCACCCAGGACTACGTACACAAGACCCTGGACCGACTTCTCGACTGCAAGATCGTGCATGAGAGATGGCCTCTCGGCCGGAACAAAAAGAATCGCTCAGGCGTGCGGTACTACATGGACGACTTCTACCTCAACTTCTACTTTCAGGTGCTACGGCCCCTCGATTCTAGAATCAGGGGCAATGAGCGAGGAATGCTCTTTCCGGCGGAGGTGCTCGGCTCGGGCGAGGGATACTACATACAGGATTTCACGGGAAAAGCCTTCGAGCTGCTGATCGCAAACATCGTCAAGGAAGGCCGCGATGACGAGTCGCTGAGAACTCAGCCGATCTTTTACAAGCTCGCGCTGCGCACCGGTCGCTACAAGTGGGGAACCCACTGGGAGCAAGGCAAAACCCAGATCGACCTGGTCATCGAGGGGCAACAGGACCGTGAGACGAGAATCGTCGAAGCGAAATGGATATCGAAGCGCGTCGACGCAACGAGCGACTTTCCGGATCAGATCCTTAAAAAGCGATACCCCGCCAAGAAGCACGGCAACTGGCGCCGCAGCCACTACCTAGCGCTTTCCAGAGGATTCACCCAGAGCTTCCTGGTAAAAGCCAAGGAAAAGAACGTACGGATCATCGAGATTGGCGATCTCTTCTGAGATACCGGCGTGAAGGGTTGCGGGGATGGATTTCACTCCATAGCCGCAATTATGCTCAAATCCCGAAAAGCCGGCAAGTTGACACACGACGTGCCTGCTGTGAAAATACGACCCATGCCCGACGAAAGGCGGGAGATCCTGCTGGTCGAGAAAACCCACAAGTTCCTCTCCGGGTGACCATGGAAACCAATCCAGAATCCTGGTGGCGGCGCAACCGGCTGCATCTGGCCGTCTTCGGCATTGCCCTGTGTGTATTCTGCGCCACCTCGGCCGACCGGATGCTCAAGCAGTCCGCCGGCCCCCACTTCGTCTACCAGGCCGACGCTTTCTTGCACGGCCAGCTTGAAACCCGGCTGCCCGCCCCCAACGACAACGACTGGATCCGATACGAGGGCAAGACCTACGTGAGCTTCCCGCCGGTCCCGGCCGTCTTGATGCTGCCCTGCGTGGCCGTCTTCGGCATCCATTTCAACGACGTCATCTTCACCCTGCCGTTCGCCGCACTCAACGTACTTTTGATGTTTCTGGTCTTGCAGATGCTGGTCCGCGAGAAACTCTCCGGCCTGTCGCAAAAAAACAACCTGTGGCTTTGCGCCCTGTTCGGCTTCGGAACGCTGCACTACTCCTGCTCGGTGCTCGGCGAGGTCTGGTTCACCGCCCAGGTCGTGGGCATCACCTTCACGCTCTTGTATATTCTTGGCGCCACCCGCGCCCGCCACCCCTTGCTTGCCGGAATATTCCTGGCACTGGCCTTCGACACCCGGGTGAACCTGGCTTTCACGGTCCCCTATTTCGTTCTGCAGCTCTTTTTCCCCAGAAACGAAGACGGCACCATCGCCGCAGGAAACTGGAAGAACCTGGCCAAGAAGCTTTTGTTGTTCTCCATCCCTATCCTGGCGGTCGGCATCGCCCAGATGTTCATGAACCACGCGCGGTTCCACAATGTCTTCGAGTTCGGCCACAGCTACCTGGCGGGCCCCGCCGGAACGCGGATCAAGCAGCACGGCCTGTTTGCCTTCTACTACCTGGAATGGAACCTCGAGACCCTGTTCATGGGCCTGCCCGACAAGATCGGGAAATTCCCCTACATCGGCTACGACCCCAACGGCATGAGCATTTTCCTGACCACCCCGGTGCTTATGCGCCTGTTCTGGCCCAAGGCCAGGCCCTGGATGTACCCGATCCTCTGGGCAACCGCCGTCCCCGCCCTGCTGCCGCCGCTCCTCTACCAGAACTCCGGCTACGTCCAGTTTGGTTACCGCTTCTCTTTGGACATCACCCCTTATCTGATTATGCTGCTGGCCGTCGGAAAGATTCCCATGAACAAGGTCACCAAGGGTCTCATACTGGCCGGCATCGCCGTAAACATCGTAGGCGCCATCGCCTTCAAACGCGCCGGCCCCATATAATCCCCTGGAATACAACGACTATTAATTAGTTGACAACTTCACAACATCAACTAGACTGACGTGTCAGTTCAGTAGGCGCCTGGTGTAGTCCCTTCACCTACATGGGTACTTTTAGGAGGACGTTGTAATGAGAACGCGATTTAGGATTGGCATCGACATCGGAGCGTTGTTTCTAAAGGCGGTCCGAATCGACTCTTCGGGAAATCCGGTCAAGTGGTTCTACCGACCCCACCAGGGAGACCTCGGCAAGACCCTGGAGGCGGCGTTGACCGAGTTGGAGGCAACGTCTGAAGACGAAATCGGGATCACCGGATCGGCCGCCGAGCTGTTTGCCGACACGCTGGGGGTACCGCTTCTGGACATCACCCGCTGCCAGATCGAGTCCGTGAAAACTAGCCTCGAGGGCTCGGCCTACATCATCGACATCGGCGGCGGATCGGCCACTTTGATCCAGCTAGACTCCCGGGGTCGGTTCCGGGGGTACGCCACCAACTCGCTGTGCGCCGCGGGCACCGGATCGTTTCTCGACGAGCAAGCCGGGCGCCTGGGGGTTTCTTATGACGACATGCTGGGCTTCAAATCCATCAAGGAACCCCCCTCCATCGCCACGCGCTGCGCGGTCTTCGCCAAAAGCGATCTGATCCACCGGCAGCAGGAAGGCTACGGCAAGGACGCCATGTGGTCGGGCCTCTGCCGCGGCATGACCCGCACGCTCATGGGCACCCTGCTGAACGGAAAGCCCCTCGACGGCCCCACCGCGGTGATCGGCGGAGTGGCCCAGAACCGAGAAGTGATCCGCTGGTTGAAGGTCGCCTATCCGAACTTTATCAACGTGCCAAAAATGCCGCACTTGTCCGCGGCCAGCGGAGCCGCGCTGCTGTCGCGGCGGCCGGACCACGAGGTTCCCCGCCCCATTCCCACCCAGCAGGCCCACATCGAGGACACCGGCCACCACGATTGGCCCCTGACCATGCAAACCTCCGTCTACCCCTCCTTCGAGGCGGTGGAGAGCTACGTCGACGATGATGCCAACGAGGTGCGCATTTTGCTTCCGCTCCAAAGCGGGACGGTCAGCGGGCACCTGGGCGTGGACATCGGCTCCACCAGCACGAAGCTCGCCCTGGTGGACAAGCAAGATCGGGTGGTGCTGGACATCTACAGAAAGACCGCCGGCGATCCCATCGAGGCCACCCAGCTGCTTTTCCGGGCCATGCTGACCTTGGCCGAGCGCAAGGGAATCACCTTCGAGATCCTGGGCGTGGGCACCACCGGATCGGGCCGCAAGATGGTGGGCAAGGTAATCGGCGCCGACTGCATCATCAACGAGATTTCCGCCCACGTGGCCGGCGCGGTGCGCACGGACCCGACCATCGACACCATTTTCGAAATCGGCGGGCAGGACTCGAAATACATGCATGTCGTCGACGGCCACATCCGCGACTCCAACATGAATTACGTCTGCGCCGCCGGAACCGGCTCCTTTGTCGAGGAGCAGGCCAAGAAGCTGGGCTACCCGGTGGACCGGTTGGGCCCGGCGATCCTGGGCACCCGCCCGCCGCGGACCACCGACCGCTGCACGGTCTTCATGGAGCAGGACGTGGCCAAACAGGTCCAGTCCGGAGTCAGCCCCGAGGAGGCCCTCTCCGGCGTGATGGTTTCGGTGGTCAAGAACTACCTGAACAAGGTAGTGGGCAACCGCTACCGTAGCCGGGAGAAGATCTTCTTCCAGGGCGCTACCGCCCGCAACCCGGCGCTGGTGGCCGCCTTCGAGCGGCTCCTGGGCGTCACCATGGTCGTGTCCCCGTACTGCCACGTCATGGGCGCCTACGGCGTGGCCATGCTAACTCGGCAAATCATGGCCGGTCAGGAAAAGGCCCGGACCACCTTCTGGGGCCTGGACCTGGACAAGCGCGACATCCGCATCCGCAAGGAAACCTGCGACCTCTGCCAGAACAACTGCACCATCTCCTTTGCCGACATCGAGGGCTCCGGCGAATCTCCGTCCTGGGGCTACATGTGCGGCCGCGATCCCGACGAGAACCAGGTTCGCGTAAACCCCCACGAGAAGGCCCTGCGGACACGCATGCGGCTGTGGCGGGAAACCGGCGCGGGTATAAAATTGCCGGACGACGCCCCGGTGGTAGGAATTCCCCAGGCATTGACCACCTACACCTACCTGCCCCTGTGGCGGAGGTTCCTCAACCGCCTGGGATACAAGGTGGTGCTCTCCGGCCCGACCAAGGACGACATCCGGACGCTGGGTACCCGGTTATGCGGCGCGGAGTTCTGCTTCCCGGCCAAGATGGCCATGGGCCATGTGGCCAAGCTGGCCCAGAAGGAAGGCGTGGACTTCGTCCTGGTCCCCTACATGGTCTCGGAGGTCCAAAACCCGCACACCACGGCAAGCAAGTTCTGCCCCTACGTCCAAAGTCTGCCCTCTTACGCCGGCACGGCGCTCCAGGTCAACGGCATGGACACCTCGCGGATCGTCTCTCCGGTGGTTGACCTGCGGCTTAGCGAAGCTAAAATCGCCAAGCTCCTAGCCAAGACCCTCTCCACCTCACTCAACCGCACCCGCCGCCAGATCCGCCGCGCCTGGGCGGAGGCCATGCAGACCCAGCGGACCTTCGAATCCCGCTGCCGAGAGGAAGGCCAAAAGATCCTCGACCAAGCCGCCCAGAAAGGCGAAAAGCTCCTGGTCCTGGCCGGACGCCCGTACACCACCTACGACACGGGCCTGAACCTGGGCATGCCCCAGAAGATCGCCGAGCAGGGCCGCATGGTGGTGCCCTTGGACTTCGTGGGCGCCGACATCGGCCGGCTGGGCAAGCGTTATGCGAACCTGTACTGGAACTACGGGCAGAAGATCCTGGCCACCATCGATCAAGTGGCCGAAAGCGACAACCTGGACGTGGTGGTGCTAACCAACTTCAACTGCGGCCCGGACAGCTTCCTGCTGACCTACGCCGAGGAGATCCTGCAAAACCGCCCGTTTCTGGCCCTGGAACTGGACGAGCACGGCGCGGACGCCGGCTACATGACCCGCGTCGAGGCCTTCTGCGACGTCCTGCGCCAGCCCCGCTCCACGCCAACTCCCCGGATGCCTTTTTCACCGGAGCCGGCAAACTTCAAAGACCACACCATCTGGGTTCCTCCCATGCATCCGATCGGAACCCCCTTTTGCTCGGCCACGTTACGGCGCCACGGGTATAAGTCCGAGCCGCTGCCGCCCGAAGACAAGCAGGCCTTTGAGCTGGGCCGCGCGCACACCCGGGGCTCCGAGTGCCTGCCCACGGCGCTGACCCTGGGCACCCTCCTAAAGACATTGCAAGAGCGCGGCGGCGACTCCAAGCACGCCCTGTTCATGCCCACCGCCGAGGGCCCCTGCCGCTTCGGGCAATACTGCACTCTCCATCGCCAGGTGCTGGATCGCCTGGGACATAAGGACATCCCCATCCTCTCTCCCTCCAGCTTCAACTGCTACCAGGGTTTGGATGAGGCCTGCCGGCGATCGCTGTGGAAGGCCTTTTTGGCCAGCGACGTGATCTTCAAGGCCGCCTGCAAGGTCCGTCCCTATGAGATCCATCCCGGCGAGACCAACCGCATCCTAGAAGAGGAGAAGGCCCGCCTGGTTGACGTGATTGCTCTCGGCGGCGAACTGGCCAAAGAAACCAGAAGGTCCATCGACCGCTTTGCCGGCATTTCCGTCGCCGGGCCCAAAAAGCCCCTGGTGGGCGTGGTCGGCGAGATCTACGTGCGCTGCAACGAGTTCGCCAACGAAAACGTCATCGGCGCCATCGAGCGCTTCGGCGGCGAGGCCTGGCTGGCCCCCATGAGTGAATGGATCCTGTACACCGCCGCCACCCAGTCCATTGCCTTCTATGACCGCAGCCACAACTTCATAAAGAAGTGGCTGGCCGACATCAACAACCTGTATGTCTTTCACCAGGAGCACAAGTTCTACTCCGCCGCCGGCGAGTTCATGCAAGACCGTCTCGAGCCCGACATCAAGGAAGTTCTCGATGAGGGCACCAAATACATGCCCATCAACTTCGAGGGCGAGTCCATTATCACCGTCGGCCGAGCGGTGAAATTCGCCCACCAGAACGTCGCCATGGTGGTCAACTGCGCCCCCTTCGGCTGCATGCCCGGCACCCTGACCACCGCAATCTTCCAAAAGCTATCCCCCGAGTTGGGCATCCCGATAGTCAGCCTCTTCTACGACGGCCACGGCAACCAGAACCAACACCTGAAAGTCTTTTTGAACAACGCAGTGAAACGAGCCGCCGAGAAAACTCCTCGTCCCACTAAAAGCCCCGCGGTTCCGACACAACCCAGAGCCACGGTTTAACCTGTTTTCCCGTTCTGGTGTGGCCTGACCCAGACCCAATCCGGAGGCACGTGCTACCGTGACCGACGCCATCGAATCGCACCCCCTGGCCAATTCCTTCAACCGACTGACCCCCGAGCAGGTTCTAGACGCGGTCGAGGCCGGTGACCGGCGCTGTACGGGCCGGTTTTTGATCTTGAACTCCTTCGAGAACCGGGTCTATCAGCTCGAACTGGACGACGAGCGCATGGTGGTGGGCAAGTTCTACCGTCCTGGGCGCTGGAGCGAACAAGCCATCCAGGCCGAGCACGATTTCCTGCTGGAACTGCAAGCCGAAGAGATCCCCGTTTCGGTGCCCCTCGACCTGGGAGACGGGCGCACCCAGAGGGAGGCGGACGGCATCCAGTACGCCCTGTTCGAGCGGGTGGGTGGCCGGGCTCCGGAAGAACCCAGCGACCAACAGCTCAAGATACTTGGGCGGCTAATCGCCAGGATCCACAACGTGGGCGCCCGCGAGGAAGCGCCCGATCGGGGAGTGCTCACCCCCGCGAACTATGGCGCCGACAATCTGGCTTATCTGCTGGAACACGATTGCATCCCGGCCGAGGCGCGCGACATCTATGCGGCCACCGTGCACGCCCTGCTCGATCGCATCGAACCGTACTTCCGCGACGTGCCCATGCACCGGATCCACGGCGACTGCCACCTCAACAACCTGCTGATGACCCAGGCGGGCCCCACCTTTCTGGACTTCGACGACTTTTTGGCCGGGCCCGCCGTTCAGGATCTGTGGCTGCTGGCTCCTTCCGGCGACCAGGAGGGCCGCGTTCAGCGTGACCTGTTGGCGGAAGCCTACGCCGAGATGCGCGAATTCAACCCCGCCTGGTTGAAGCTGGTCGAGCCCCTGCGCGCGCTGAGGTTCATCCGCTATGCCACCTGGATCGCCATGCGCTGGGACGACCCGGCTTTCAAACACACCTTCTCCCATTTCGGCACGTTGCAGTACTGGCAACAAGAGACATCCGACCTACGGGAACAGATTGCCCGCATCGATCACGAACTATTGTAAACCGGAAAACAAGCCCGCGGTCTTGGAATAGACTCCGCCTCCACCGGCGTTATGTTATCGGATTGACAGCGTGCGCTTGAGCTCGGAGGTGAGCTTGAAGTATTCGTCGCGGGAGTACCGCTCGTTGAGAATGTGGAAATCCTGCTTTCCCAGGCCCACGCAGCCGAAGCAGTAGGCGCAGTCCGTGCAGCTATAGCAAAGGACCAGATAAGCGCTCCCGCTGCAGCTTTCGCTGCCGATGCAGTAGGAGCAATTGTGACAGTGGCGGCAGTCGACCGAGTGGCTGGCATGCGAACAGAGCTCACAACCCGTGCAGTGGGTGCACCGATAGCAAGCCTTGCAGCTCTGGCAGAACATGCAGGTGGTGCACCGGAGGCAGTTCTTGCTCTCGAAGGACCCCGGGTTGGTCTCCGAGTTCTCCTGCTCCCGCCTCAACTCGCTCAGCGCCCTGGTAAATTCCTGTTGGTTCATGGTAGCATTCATCATGTCACAAGTTCGGTCGGCTTGCCAATTCTTCCTTCTCGCGGCGCAGGACTCTTGACACTCACAGCCAAGAGCCCTAACATGGGCAACCCATGATAACCCGAATTATTGCTTTTGTGACTCTTCTGCCGGCGATGGCCGTTTTGACCTCTGCCTGCGGCAGCCCCTGCGAGGACCTGGCCAACAAGGTCTGCAGGTGCCAGCCGACCGAGGCCAAGAAAGACCGCTGCCGAATCAACATCGACACGGCGGTGCGCAACTTCGATCTCTCCGACGAACAGGAAGATCGCTGCCAAAAGATCCTCGACTCGGGCACCTGCACCTGCACCGCGGTCCAGGCCGGCGACCTCAATGCTTGCGGGCTTTCCTACGATCCGATGACCGCCATCGAATAAAGAGATACCCCAATCTCCCATTGGTGTCCCTACGTTTCAACCCCAATCCGTCACCGGTGCCCTTAAAATCGTAAACATTCGGTAAACCCGTAGCCGATTTTCGAGTGGAGGAAGGAGCAATGCGCGCCAAGGCTGAAAGACTCTTG
>JAUXGL010000155.1 GCA_030622135.1 Deltaproteobacteria bacterium | reverse complement strand
TGCTCATGAGGGGCGTTTCTGGCAGGAATAGGCCAAATCGGGGGCGATTCGGTGCGCCTCATGCCCGAAAACCCCAGCAAGAACCAGGGATTCTTCTTTTCGGCGAGGGTCCAGCTATGCTCGAACCCCGGTCCCAGCGTGAACAGGTACCTGCCGTTGAGGTAGGTGTTGCCCAGATTGAAGATCACGCCCAGGATCACGGTGGCCTGGGTGATCTTATGCTCCGACCGGATCCTGAACGGATAGATCACCGACCGGTGGACATAGTGGATTTCCCATAGGATCAAGAAGAAGACCGGCAGCCAGCCGGTGGTGCGTTCTCCCAGGAAGAAAAACAGGGCAAAAGCGGCGGCGGCGGGCATCTCCATCAATATCCACCCGGTCCGGCTGGAAAGGACCGGTCCCCATCCCGTTCGGGTGTAGCGACCGTAAGGTGCAGTGATAAAAAAGAGGGTGATGAAAATTATGGCTGCCAGCCCGAACCAGCAAATCAGCAGTATTTCAAAAAAGTCTGGTTCAATCACTAGTTAGCGCCGCCTTGGCCGGGTTTTGCTCAAGCACCGTTTTTTTTTGCCATTTCAAGTGTCTAGGTGATAACCTACTTTTAAATGTCATCCATCAACTTGCATACGTGCGAGATCAACATTAAGGTTGTGTACTACGGTCCGGGCCTGGGTGGCAAGACGACCTCGATTCAGTACATTCACCGGGCCCTAAAACCGGACATGCGTGGCCAGTTGGTGTCGCTGGCCACGGGGATCGACCGGACGCTATTTTTCGATTTTCTGCCGGTGAAGTTACCCAAGGTCAAGGATTACACCATCCGCATGTCCCTCTACACGGTGCCCGGCCAGGTTCATTACAACGCCACCCGTAAGCTGGTTCTACAGGGTGCCGACGGGGTGGTTTTCGTGGCGGACTCCCAGGTGGCTCGCCGGGATGCCAACATGGAGAGCATCAGCAACCTGTACGACAACCTGCGGGGGCACGGCATGAACCCCGAGGCGGTCCCGCTGGTTCTGCAATACAACAAGCGGGACCTGGGGGGTGTCCTGTCGATGGAGCAGTTGGACGAGGATCTGAACAAGCGCCGGCTGCAACGGTTCGAGACCTGTGCGCTGAGCGGTCATGGCATTTTCGACGCCATGCGGACGATCACCAAGATGGTCATGACCGATCTGAAGCACAAAGGCATCTACCATGGCAAAGCGGCCGCCAAGGCGGCCGCGGAGGCCGAGAGGGAAGTGGTGGTGAGCCCCCGGGTTGAAGAGGGCCTGGTGAAGACCCTGGAACGTAGAGTGGAGGCTCAAGCCAAACCTGTGCTTGCCGAAGCCCCCGCGCCCCCGCCGGCCATCAAGCAGAGCCGCGGACTGACCTTCTCGGAGCTGTGGTCGCCGGGTGCCAGCCGCGATCAGATCCTGGCCATGGAAGGGGACATCGAGCGCGGCGACTACCCGGCCGTGGTGAAGCGGGCCGAGGGGATGCTGCGCGAGTACGTGGGCGAGTCCATCGAGGACGGGCGGACCAACGCCGAGGCTTTGCTGATGCTCGGAGTCCACGGCGGTCACTACGCCAGGTTTCGCAATGCAACTTACAAGACCAACCCGGTCAAGGCAGACGCACTCTTCTGCATTTTCTTCCTGGCGGACATAGAACTGAGGATACGGGCGGTGGGGATGAAGGTGGAGGAGTAAGCTACTCTTCCATTTTCGCTATGCCGGCGTGGATGAACTTGCGCAAGGTGCGCAGGGTTTCTAGCTCGCCCAGTGGGGTGGAGAACACCAGGGTGGCTACGTCCCATTTTCCGCTCAGGCGGGAGGCCAAAAAGGTTTCGCGGGGGCTGAGCTGAAAGTCTTTGAGATTGTCACGTTCTACCGCCAGGACGGGGATCTTGTGCGGGGCGATTTCCTGGTAGAGGTGGGCCACTTGGGCTTCGCGGATTTGCTTTATCATGATCCGGATCTGTCGATCGTCGGGATCCAGGTTGGAGGCGGTGGAGAGAATGGTCCGGGCTTCGTCGAACTGCTGTTCGGACAGGAGCACCCGCGCGTTTTGCAGCAGCATTTCAATCGGTCCCAGGCGGGACTGACCGGCCTTCCCGGTGGGCATCAGGTCCAGGTCGATCAGGCCCAGATTGTAGGCCTCGTATAATTTTTTGTACACGTCGTAGCGGCTGCCGCCCATGCGCAGGCACAGCTCGCCGACCGAGAGCGGCTCGTCGATCTCTTTTAGCTTTTCCCATGCGGTGTTGTTCGATCGGCCTTCCCGGGCTTGCACGATCACATAGGCGTTGGGGAAGATTTCCCCAAACCGCGTCCATTCGTCGAGACGATTCATCCCCTCGAATATGAGCTGGTGCGTGTCAATGGGCCTTTTCAGGAAGTTCGCCTGCGAGATGTCTGGGGATTCCTCCAGGATACCTTCCGAGGTTCTCGAGGTGGAGAGATGGAAGCTGCCCTGCTCGTGAAAAAATAGATCCAGCACGGTCTCGTAAGTATGTTCCACTTGGGCCCGGGCGATATCGGGCTCTTCCATGGCGCCGATTTCCTCCAGCGCTTCAACCAGGGTATTGCCCGCCTGGACCTTCTCGGCGGCCTGGTGGAGTTGGTCATCGCTGATCAGCCCACGGGAAAGCAGAACCCGGCCGAGGTCCAGGCGCAGGGGATCGTCGGAGCCGATGGCTACCAGGTCTCCCTCGTGAAAGAAGAGGTAGGTTTCCTGCGTTTCAAAAGAGATGTTGAGCGTGCCGGTGACGGTGGAGCCGTGCACCCACTGCATCAGATCGCAAAGCTGCATGGTGTCGAATGTTCCCGAGAGCGACATGGCTTTCCCTATAGCACGGTTCCACTCCGCCGGGCCAGACATAATTTGCTTTAACTCCATCAGGTCGTCGTAGGTGAAACCGGGGCCACGAGGTCGCGGATCCTGGGGGCTATCAGGAGGACGAAGGGTGTCTTCGGTATACTGTCGAGGTCAGGTCTTCGTTGTTTTCCCGCCTGTGTTGGGTTACGATTCGCGCCGAGGAGGAGCCATGTACGAAGTTACGGCCATGCTGGTGATTTCGGCTTCGCATCATTTGCGCGGGTATAAGGGGAAGTGCGAGAACGTGCATGGACACAACTACAAGATCGAGGCTAGCGTGGCGGCCGCGGAGTTGGACGGGATCGGGTTGGCGGTGGATTTCGGAGTGCTCAAGGAGCATCTCCGGAAAGTGGCGGGTAAGTTCGATCACACGGATTTGAACCGGCACGAAGAGTTCGAACAGGTGAATCCCTCCAGCGAGAACCTGGCGCGGATCGTCTATGCGGGGTTGCAGGCGTCCATGCAGGGCTTGGCGGTGAAGGTAGTGCGCGTCAGTGTTTGGGAGTCCGAGGGATCCTATGTCACCTATTTCGAGTGACGCGATTACTCTACAGGTCTGTGAATTGTTCAGGAGCATTGCGGGGGAGACGACCCGCGCGGGTCTGCCCGCGGCGTTCGTGAGGCTTTCGGGCTGCAACCTGCGCTGCGGCTGGTGCGACACCAAAAAGGCCTGGGATCCCGGCACGGACATGTCGCTCGATCGGGTGGTGGAGTTGTTGCTGAAGAAGGACGACCATTTGATCGTTGTCACCGGGGGGGAGCCGCTCCTGCAAGCGGGGACGGTCGAGTTGTGCGAGCGGTTGATAGAGCGCGGGCGGGAGGTTCTCTTGGAGACCAACGGGAGCCTGGACGTGGCGGGCGTGCCCGCGGGGGTGCGGATCATCCTTGACCTAAAGACCCCGTCTTCCGGGGAGCACGAAAAGATGGACATGGACAACCTGCCCAGGCTTCGGTCCGGGGACGAGGTGAAATTCGTAATCGCCGGCCGGGGAGACTTCGACTGGGCCGCCGCCCGGCTGGACGAGCACAACCTTCCGGAAAACGTGAGTATTTTATTCTCACCCGCGTTTGATTTGATTGAGCCGAAACAACTGGCCGGCTGGATACTCGAGAGTGGATTGGCCGTTCGGCTCCAGCTACAAGTACACAAGATCCTCTGGCCCGGCGACGCCGAAGGCGAGCAGATCCTTGACGGATCGGAAGATTCCTAGTAGATACTAATTCAAGTGGTAAAAGGGTTCGCTAGGTCGGGAGGCATAAGTATGAACCTGCGAAAAGCGGTTTTTTGGACGGTTATTTGCCTGGGTCTCATTGGGACTTCGGTCCTGGCCGGCAGCATCTATCTCAACGGGACGAGAATCGACGGAGTCGTCAACCAGAAGTTCGAGAAATGTACGGTAACCATCGACGACAAGGGGGACGTGCACATCAGCGCTCCGGGCTACGCGGTCCAGAGCCAGGCCGGCACACCGGTGCCCCAGCCGAAGCCGGTGGTGCTGCCGTCCGGTTCCGCCACCCGGTATTGGCTGGTCAAGGAGGAGAATTACCCCGGCAAGACGCAGTACGATGTGGACATCTACATCAACAGCGTCTGGTTCAAGCGCATCCGGTCGAATAACGAGCAGGTGGTGCAGGAGATCACCAAGTACCTGCGCGCGGGTTCCAACGTTGTTCACTTCGCGGCGACTAAGAACATCGGTCAGCAGCGCAAGAGCTTCTCTCCCCAAGTGTACATGCTTATCATTATCGGAGAGGGGAATATCGGCGGCAACAACGTGATGATCGAGAATCCCTTGATTCAGTACAAGAGAACGGCGAACGAAACCCAGAACTTCAACGACGAGTTTACCATTTCCGTCAAATAACCGCTCAACGGAGCAACCCAGGCGTGTTCGATATCCACACAGAGATCAAGTCCATTCAGGTCGACCGCGAAAATATCGTCACCATCATCGAGTCCATCAACAGTCCCATGGTGGCGGCGGCGAATAAACCGCTGGAGCCGGCCAAGGCGTTTATCCTCGGGCAACGCAACCCCTCGGGGCTCTTTTCCATATACGTTTACCTGCATTTGCTCCAGAGCAAGGAATGCCTGATCTACCTGCACGATCCTCCCGAGATTCCCATGGAGTCATATCACGACACCGAGTTGGAGGCGCTCCAGTTTGTAGAGAGCATGGGATTCATGGTGGACAACGCGAATTTCCGCAACCTGGCACCCGAGCAGCAGGTCGCTCTCATGGAGCAGCTTCCCATGTTCGTAGAGGATCTGGAAGTCTTTGCCCGCCAGCAAACCGCCTGGAGGGAGGGGGGAGAGCCCGCGGAAGAAGAAGGCGCGGACGCGGTGGAGCTGCTTGATGACGTCGTCGAGCTCCAGGAACTGGCCGACGCGGCCGAGGAACAGCCCGCGCGAGTGCGAGTAGTGTCTCCAGAGGGTGTTGCCAAGATCGTCAAGCTGTTTTCCTCTTTCTGTTGGTTAGTGATTTTCACCTTACTTGGATGTGCGACCGGTTCGACGGCCAAGATCATCAGGCAGGCGGAGATCAGCTATGACCTGGGAGTCAACGAGTTCCGCGCAGGTCGGCTGACCGAAGCGTTGAAGAACTTCATCGAGTCGTCCCGGTTGAATCCCGAGTTCGCCCGGGCCCACAACGGTCTGGGTCTGGTCTATCACCTCATGGGAGACCCCGCGAACGCGCTGGCCCATTTTAAAAAGGCTCTTGAGCTCAAGCCCGACTACAGCGAGGTGCTGAACAACATGGCCCGGGTCTACATCGGTCAGAACCGGTTCCGGCTGGCTATACCGTTGCTGCGAAAAGCGCTCCAGGATGTGTTCCTCAAGGAGCGTTACTTGGCCGAGAGCAACCTGGGCTGGTCTCTCTTTCAGGTCGGCGAGGAGGATGAAGGGCTGAAGCGTGTGCGTAACGCCGTGGCCCAGAACGAAAGGTACTGCGTGGGTTACGAATACCTCGGTCTGATGCACAAGTCCCGCAAGGAGTACCAGAAAGCTATCCGGGAGTTCGCGGAGCTGACAGAACGGTGTCCCGGTTACATCGCCGGTTGGCTGAACCTGGGAAAGGTGCACCTGATGACCGGTGATGACGGCAACGGTTGCGCCGCCCTGGAACGGTGCCGATCCACATCCAGGATGACCGATTTGGGGCGGGAGTGCGAACGGATCTACACCACCAGCTGTTCCCCAACCTCGTCTCCAGGTTCTCCGGGCGCAGAGAAAAGCAAACCATAGTCGTATCCGCGAACGTGCCCCGCCGAATTCATACCGACGCCATCGTCCTCTTGAGACACGAGCTTGGAGAGTCCGATCGCATCGTAACCCTGCTGACCTGCGATCAGGGGATTCTTCGCACCGTGGCCCCCGCGGCGCGCCGGAGCAAGCGGCGCTTCGGCGGCTGCCTGGAGCTGTTTGCCCGGATCGAGGTTTCGCTGGTCGACCTGGGTGCGGGCAAGCTGGCCCGGCTGGAGGAGGCCGTGCTGCGGGATTCCCACGAGGCGGTCAAGTCCGACCTGCTGGCCATTGCCCACGCCAGCTACCTCACCGAGCTGATCCTGGTTTTCTGGAAGGAGAGAGACGAAGCCGGTCAAGCCCATCGTTTGCTCGGCGATGCCCTCTCCCGGTTGGATCGGGGGCCCATGTCCACTCAGGAGATCCGGCGCTTCGAGCTGGATGTGCTCGCGCTGGCCGGGTTCGCTCCCAGCCTGGATGCCTGCCTGGGCTGCGGCACCAACAACGCCCGGCAGTGGGTGTTTGACCATGATCGCGGCGGAATTGTCTGCCAGAGCTGCCTGACTCAAGGAGTCGGGTCCGGCCCGCGAAACGAGCCGGTGACCCCGTCGGTGCTGCGCCTGCTGCGGGAGCTGCAAAAGGGCGGGCGGGTTTCCTTCGAGGCCGCGCCCCAGACCCGGGGGGCCGCGCGGGCTCTTTTGGGACGCATCATCCAGGGTTATGCCGGGCGACCACTGCGGGCGCGCGAGTTCTTGCGCCAGCTGGCCGGAAAGGGTAGCGGGTAAATCGTTGACCATCAGGCTACCGCCAGGATCTCCCACCCCATTTCCGGTCGATCCCAACACCCTACGGGTGCAGTATAAAACACGTCTCCCGAGTAAAAAGGGACACTTACACCGTCCGTTTCATCGGACGGTGTAAAAACGCACACTTGCGAGAGGACCACAAGTAAATTATCTCACTAGTATAGTGGCACCGCGTATATTGAGTTCCTTTGGGCAGCGCTTTTTGCAGCACCCGTTTTCTGGGTGAAGTCAACAGGTTAGATCGAAACGTAGGGGCACCAATGGGAGATTGGGGTACCGATTAACCCGTTGACCGTCCGAATGTGCCGATCCGCCGATTTAACTTGTAATCTTTTGATGGTGTTGATAAGTTGCAATAAGTGCAACTTATCCTGGGAGGTGCTCAATGCCGCTGGTGACCATGGGCGTCAAGCTCGACAAAAAGACGCGAGATCGGCTCAAGCGGCTCGGCAAGGCGAGGCAACGCTCTCCCCACTGGCTCATGAAAGTCGCGATCGAGGGGTATCTCGAACGCGAGGAAGCCTACGAGCGGGAAAGACAAGAAGACATGCAGCGCTGGGAGGAGTACCGGCTCACCGGCGAACACATCGCCGACGATGCCATGATGGAGTGGTTGGACGAGCTTGAGCGAGAGACCTGAGATGGCCAAGCTCGTCTGGCTTCCGCAGGCCAAGCAGGACATCGAACGTCTGCACTCATTCCTGAAGAACAAGAATCCCAGAGCAGCCAAGAACGCCATCCGCGCCCTCCGGACCGGCGCGAAACAGCTGCGGGACTATCCGGAGGCCGGCCGTCGGATGGAAGACAGGACCGGACGACGGGAGTTGTTCGTGGCTTTCGGAGCCGGAGGCTACGTCTTGCGGTACATGCTGGACGGGCAGACCGTGGTGGTCATCCGTGTCTGGCATTTCCGGGAAAGAAGGTGAATAGAACCAAGGGGAAACCGCTACCAGGAGGACACCACCAACCAGCAACAAATTTGAGGACAACAAACTTGTTGTATGTATAATTGTTCATAGGTTTTCTGCTCCGCGCCCTGGCGTATCCAAAAGAGTATCAGAGAGGCGCGGCTGCGATTCTCCGGACACTTGCAAGGGCTGATGAACCCGTCGAGGAATCGGAACTGAAAAGGGTCTTTCTCGAAAAGACAGAGGCAGCAGACGATGAGAGCTTCAGGCGCATGATGACATGCATCGAGGAAGACTACGACCTGGTGCTGTCGGACGAGCGATGGTCGATTCGTTCCAAGGTCCTGGCTGAACGCTGGCGCCTCGGCGATCCCTGGTTGACGGAGTGACGCTTCCATGGGGCTGCTCACATACAATCCCCAGCGCGATGACGCTGACCGGCTGGACAGACTGACTTGCGGTGAAAGCCGCCAGGCCCTGCTCGATCAATTGACGTTGTCTCTCCGTTCGGAGATTGGTCGGGAGAACCACCAGCACCATCTCCTGATCGGTCCGCGAGGTTCCGGAAAAACACACACGCTTCGTGTGTTGACCGGAAGCCGGCTCGAACACGATTCGGAATTGCGGGAGGCGTATTTTCCGATCGTGCTTCCCGAGGAAACGCCGCTTCGTTCGCCGGCCGATCTCCTGCTCAAGGTAATAGAGCGCCTCGTTCTGCTTCTCGAACAGCAGGCGTCTGACGGTCGAAGAGGACGATAGTATGTCAAAGCGGATCAGCCTGATACTTTGAAGTATTCCGGCAAGAACAGGAGAATGGTGCACCGTGAATTCAAAGACTGGCAGCGACAGCAACGATCCGATCCAGCGCTTCATTGAGCGCTGGGAGAGTTCTGGCGCCGCTGAACGGGCCAACTATCAGCTATTCCTATCCGAGTTATGCGACGTCATCGGTGTACCGCACCCAGATCCGGCTTCACCGGACAATACCGCTAACGCCTACGTGTTCGAGCGGTCCGTTACCTTCCATCACGGTGACGGCTCCACGAGCACCGGTTTCATCGACCTGTACAAGCGGGCTTGTTTCGTACTGGAGGCCAAGCAGGGTGCCAGTGCTCAAGAGGCTGATGGTGAGGTGCTGTCCGAGGCTGAACGCGAACGAAGACGTAGGCTGCGCCAAGGAATTGGCCAGCGAGGAACACATGCTTGGGACGATGCCATGCTTCGAGCACATGGACAAGCCCAGCAGTACGCCCGGTCGCTCCCGCCCTCCGAGGGCCGCCCGCCGTTCCTGATTGTGGTGGACGTCGGTCATTCAATCGAGCTTTACTCCGAGTTCACGCGTACCGGCGGCACCTACGTTCCCTTTCCCGCTCCAGGCAGTCACCGTGTATTTCTCAAGGACCTCGCCCAGCCCGAGATCCGCGAACGCTTGCAGCAGGTCTGGACGACTCCTATGGACCTTGACCCCACCAGCCGCAGCGCCCGCGTCACCCGCGATATTGCCGTTCGCCTGGCGCGCCTGGCTGTCTCGCTTGAGGGCGCAGGTCATGGAGCTCAAAGCGTGGCGGCGTTCCTCATGCGGTGTCTCTTCACCATGTTTGCCGAAGACGTTGAACTGTTGATGCGCGACGGCTTTACACGGCTCCTGGAAGGCCTTCGGGATACGCCCGATCATTTTGTGCCCATGATCGAGGAACTCTGGCAACGCATGAATCGCGGCGGGTTTTCGACCAGCCTGCGTACGAACGTCCTTCAATTCAACGGAAGCTTGTTCGAGGACGGATCGGCCTTGCCCCTGAACAAGGACCAGATCCAACTGCTGATTGAGGCTGCACAACGCGACTGGCGCGATGTGGAGCCGGCTATCTTCGGTACGTTACTGGAACGGGCTTTGGACCAAGTGGAGCGCCACAAGCTCGGAGCGCACTACACACCCCGAGCCTACGTAGAACGGCTGGTAATTCCGACTATCATCCAGCCGGTACGCGCCGAGTGGGAATCCGTACGTGCCGCTGCTGTCAACTTGGCCACCCAGGGCGAAGTCAAGAAGGCTGCCTCTGAAGTGAAAAAGTTCCATAAGCGGTTGTGTCACATTCGAGTTCTCGATCCCGCCTGCGGTTCTGGGAACTTCCTCTACGTATCACTGGAGCACCTCAAACGAATAGAAGGTGAGATATTCGATATCCTCGACTCACTTGGGGAACGGCAAGCCCTGCTTGAGATGGCTGGCGAGACCGTCGGCCCTCATCAATTCCTTGGTCTGGAAGTCAATCCACGCGCCGCGGCAATTGCTGAATTGGTCCTCTGGATTGGTACGTTACAGTGGCACTTCCGCAATCATGGGCGCGTCATGCCCCCGCAACCCATTATCCGCAACTTCCACAACATCGAATGCCGTGATGCGCTCATCGAGTGGGACGACATCGAACCCGTGCTGGATGACGATGGCAATCCCGTGACGCGCTGGGATGGCCGCGCCACAAAAACGCACCCTGTGACTGGGCGAGAAGTGCCGAATGAATCAGAGCGTGTTCAGGTCGTGCGCTATGTCAACCCGAGACCTGCCGATTGGCCCGAAGCCGATTACATCGTTGGCAATCCGCCGTTCATAGGCCCGGGCAACATGCGCCAGGCGCTAGGCGATGGATACACTGAGACCGTCCGCAAGGTGCACAAGGACATAAGCTCGTCCAGCGACTTCGTCATGTACTGGTGGAACCACGCTGCCAGCCTGGCCCGCGAAAAGAATATCCGGAGCTTCGGTTTCGTCACCACTAACAGCCTGCGCCAGAAGTTCAACCGGCGTGTACTGGAGAAACACCTTGCCGCAAAGAAGCCGCTTTCACTCCTGTTCGCCATTCCCGACCATCCATGGGTCGATTCCGCAGACGGCGCCGCCGTACGCATCGCCATGACCACCGCCACGGCCGGTGAACACCCCGGTACACTGCAGCATGTCACTAATGAACGTGAAAGCGGCGGCGACGACTTCGATGTCGATCTCTCCCCAAAAACCGGAAAGATCCTGCCCGATCTGACCATCGGTCCGGACGTCGCGGGAGCCGTGCCCTTGCGCGCGAACGCGGACGTGAGTTGCCCCGGCGTGAAACTACACGGATCGGGTTTCATCGTAACCCCTGAAGAGGCCCAGCGTCTTGGTCTGGGAAAAGTCGAAGGAATCGAGAAGCATATTCGCGACTACCGCAACGGTCGTGACCTGACAGCCCGACCCCGGGAGGTCATGGTCATCGATCTTTTTGGGTTGGCGGCGGAGGAAGCCCGTCAACGTTTCCCGTCGGTCTACCAGTGGGTGCTCGAACGCGTGAAGCCGGAACGGGACCAAAATAAACGAAAATGCTATCGCGAAAATTGGTGGATCTTTGGCGAGGCGCGCGGTGCCTTCCGCCCGGCGCTCACCGGCCTCCCCCGCTACATTGCTACGGTCGAGACCTCTAAGCACCGCTTCTTTCAGTTCCTGGATGAATCCATCCTGCCTGACAACAAGCTGGTCAGCATCGCCTCTGATGATGCCTTCGTTCTTGGCGTCTTGAACAGCCGAATTCACGTCTGCTGGGCGCTGGCCGCTGGCGGCCATCTAGGCGTTGGAAATGATCCAGTTTACGTCAAAACCATATGCTTCGAGGCATTTCCTTTCCCAGAAGCAAGTGAGGAGCAGAAAGACCGAATCCGAACTTTGGCCGAGCAGTTGGATGCGCATCGCAAGCGCCAACTGGCAGAGCATTCCAAATTAACGATGACGGCCATGTACAATGTGCTCGACAAGCTTCGTGCCGGAGATTCGCTGACGAAGAAGGAAAAGGATGTGTATGAGTGGGGATTGGTTTCGGTACTCAGAGATTTACACGACGATCTGGATACTGCGGTGTTTGATGCCTACGGCTGGCCGACTTCATTGAGTGACGAGGAGATCCTTGAGCGGCTCGTCTCGCTCAACATCGAACGAGCTGCTGAAGAAGCTCGTGGACTGATTCGCTGGTTGCGGCCGGAATTCCAGAACCCCGAAGGCAGCACCAAGCAGACTGAGATGACCGTGGGCGAGGCTGAGCAGTCGAAACCGAAGCCTGGCAAGAAGCCCCGTAAAACCCCGTGGCCCAAAGCCCTGCCCGACCAGGTCCGTATTTTACGGGAAGCGCTCGTGGCACATGCGATACCGGTTACTGCCGAATCGCTGGCACGAACATTTGTACGAGCCCATACTGATCGTGTAGAAGACCTGCTTCAAACGCTGGTAACCGTGGGTCAGGCTCGTCAACTCCCCGACGGGCGATACTCGGCAATGTGACGCCCCGACCACTACGGGGCGCAGGCTCCGATCGCTGGCCCGATTCAGTGGACCGCGTCCTGATGCGGCTTGTGGAGATCTCGCCGGAGCAGAGCCGAAGTTCTTGACCTGGACCGCGCTCGAAGATAAGTGGATGATATGGCCAAGAAGGGACCGACTGTTGAGTGGGAGATGCTTCGGGTTGCCCTGACTCGGCTGAGGAAGGACGAATTGGTAGAAGTACTTCGCATGGCGTTCGAGACGCTGCCACAGGCGCGGATCACGGAGGTCTTCGGTGATCACATAGATCTCGAGGCCATCGCCGGTAGCCCTGGGCGTTCGATGTCGGCTGATCGGCTTCTCCAAACGGTGAGGGCGTTTCACCGGGACAACCTCAAGGGTAAGTACTACGAGGGCTTCAACGTCAACTCAAAAAACTACATGGAGAAGTCGGAGGGAACACGCCAGTGGATCCGCGAGATCAACAAGCTCTTCGAGCAATGCGTCGCTGTTGGTGGAAAAGGCCATCACCGACAGGTGAGGGAAGGGATGGACCTGCTGTTTGATCTCCTTCACCGCGTCGATGACGGCGAGGATTTCGTCTTCTTCGCCGACGAGCAAGGCTCTTGGCAGGTGGGTGTCGAGTACGAGAAGATCTTCCCCGCGTACTTCGCCGCGCTGGCCGCGACGGTGGAGCCTACAGATTATGCGGACCGCGTTCTGGAGCTCATCGGGATGTTCGAGAGCTACAACCGGGACCGGCACCTGCGCAGTGCGAGGAAGGTGGCTTCACTGGATCAGAAGCGAGCGCTGAAACAGAAACCAGGCAAGGGTAGACATAAATGAGGAAGAAAAGACCGCATGTAGC
>JAUXGL010000172.1 GCA_030622135.1 Deltaproteobacteria bacterium | reverse complement strand
AATGGCAGTTTCGGATGCAATTCCTCGGTTGAGCCGAGGGCTTTCACATTCGACATATCATCCCGCCTACACGCTCTTTACGACCAATGATTCCGAACAACGCTTGCACCCTCCGTATTACCGCGGCTGCTGGCACGGAGTTAGCCGGTGCTTTCTGGATAGGTACCGTCAGAGCGAAGGGGTATTGTTCCCTTCGTGTTTTCGTTCCCATCCGACAGAGCTTTACGACCCGAAGGCCTTCATCACTCACGCGGCGTCGCTGCGTCAGGCTTTCGCCCATTGCGCAATATTCCCCACTGCTGCCTCCCGTAGGAGTCTGGACCGTGTCTCAGTTCCAGTGTGGCTGGACATCCTCTCAGACCAGCTACCCGTCTCAGCTTTGGTGAGCCATTACCTCACCAACAGGCTGATGGGGCGCGAGCTCATCCAGGGGCGATAGCTTCCATGGAGAGGCCACCTTTCACCGCGCCTTCCGAGGAAGGCGTGGTCCTATCCGGTATTAGCACCTCTTTCGAAGTGTTGTCCCAGACAACCCTGGGTAGATTACCCACGTATTACTCACCCGTGCGCCACTTTACTAGGCCCCCGAAGGGACTGTTCTCGTTCGACTTGCATGTGTTAAGCACGCCGCCAGCGTTCGTTCTGAGCCAGGATCAAACTCTCCAGTTTAAACCTGTAAAATGCTCAATAGTAAATCGGAACCAATTGTGATCTGTTTGCCTCCCGTTCAATATCCGAACCGAGAGCAGATCACGGATGGTCTCCTCAAAGACAAAATAAAAGACCCGCAATCTTATACTTACTTCCCGGTTTTCAAAGACCGAACCAGCAATTTACGCCGCACTACCCTGATTGAGCAAAGTAGCATAACCAAGTTGCAAAATCAACAATCAGCTACCGGCGTTGCAAACGACCTTTCTGCCAACTATTAAAACGGCGTTTGCCATGGACGCGAGTAAATAGGTGATCCCGGCATGTTTGTCAAGAAAAAAAAACGATTAACTCCATTAAACTTAAAAAGGCATTTATTTCAAACGGTTTCATCGAAACGCTCCCGGGCCTGCCGGATGAGCGAATCGAGCATTTCGCCTCTTTTCGCAGGGTCTTTCCGGATCTCTTTTCGGATCTGCTCCACTGCTTCCACGGCATCATCCAGATCGTCGTTGATCACGTGGTAGTCGTAACTCTGCCCCTGTTCTAATTCCCACACGGCCACCTTCAACCGCCGCCTGATCTCACTTTCCGATTCGGTGTTTCGCTTCGAAAGCCGGCACACCAATTCATCGATGGAAGGAGGCAACAGGAAGATTAGTACGGCCGCCTCGATCGCTTGCCCGATCTGCCGCCCACCCTGGACATCGATGTCGAATAACACGTCCTGGCCGGCAAATATCAACTTCTCGGTTTCTTCCCGCCCGGAACCATAGCGCTGGGTGTGCACCTCGGCCCATTCCAGGAACTTGCCTTCGGCAATCATGCGATCAAACGTCGCATCGTCGATGAAATGGTACTCGATGCCGTCTCTCTCCCGGCCCCGCGGCTTGCGAGTCGTGTAAGAAACCGATAGCGCCACGTCGGGTTCCCGGGAACCGATAATCCGGCATACCGTGCTCTTTCCCGTGCCCGAAGGCGCGGAAATCACCACCAGGCGGCCTTTTCCTCTATCGCTCAACCTCGTCTCCATTCATGCGCAGCGCCAGTGTCTGCGCCTGCACGGCCGATAAAACCACATGATCCGAGTCCAGCACTACCACCGAACGCGTCCGGCGTCCCTGGGTGGCATCCAGCAACCGGCCGGTCTTGGCGGCTTCTTCCCGCAACCGCTTGACCGGGGATGAGCCCGGCTGCAATACCGCCACAATCCGCGCGGCGGAAACCAGGTTGCCGTATCCCACGTTGAGGACATCCATGGCATTACTCCACGTTCTGGATTTGCTCGCGCATCTTCTCGATCTCCGCCTTGAGCGACACGGCTAGCGCAACCACCGAAGCTGAATGAATCTTCGCCGACAACGTGTTGGCCTCGCGGTTCATCTCCTGGAGAAGAAAGTCCAATTCCCGACCCACCGGCTCGTCCTTCTGGAACAACTTCCCGAACTGGATTACGTGGCTGGACAGGCGAGCCAACTCTTCGGTAACGTCCATGCGTTCGCCGAGCACCGCAACCTCCTGGGTCAAGCGATCCTCTGTAACTCCCACTTTACCAGCCAAGGTGCGCACCCGATCCGCCATGCGCTCGGCAATGACCTTCTGCTCCCCGGGCACCTGCGCCTCGATTTCCCCGCGGATCCGATCCGCCTCGGCCAGGCGAATGTCGATCTCCTTGGCGAGTTCCCGGCCCTCGGCCATGCGCATCTGATCGGCGGCCAACAGGGCCCGGTCGATCAGGGTTTCCAGTTCTTCCCAAGCCTGATCGGCATTATCGAGATCCTCGCGGAAGATCACCACTCCCTCCGACCGCGCCACCAGGGTAAGAGCAGGCTCCTCGCTCGAACCCATCTCCTTGGCCAGATCCTTGTAGGCCTGCAGATATTCCCGAGCACATTCCAAATCCAGGTTGGGTTTTCCCACGCCCGGGGATCCCGAGGCGGCCCGGACGAAGCACTCCACCCGGCCGCGACCCACCCAACCACGGGCCAGGTTCTCCACCGGCACCTCCAGAGCCGTCCAGCCCCGCGGAAGCTTGACGCGCACGTCCTTGAAGCGATGGTTGTAACAACGCACTTCCACGGTCACCTCGCGCCCGGCCACGGTTCCGTCGGCCCGGCCGTATCCAGTCATGCTTTTCAAACCTTACCTCCCCGGCGGTTTATGCCGCCCTATGTTCTCAAGGGTCAATACCTCCGGTGCAGGACTCCGGATCAGTTGAATATACTCATCTCTCAAACCGTCGAGAACGCCCCTGACTTCCTCCGAGCAATAGTCGGGAAACGTCCGTGGCAACGGCTCGAACTTACCCTGAACATACATCAAAGTCACCTCCGCAAAAATCCCGTTGCGCAGGTAAATCCGGCGACCACGATTCTTGGTCGTGGCCAGCACGAAATTTTCCATACTCATCAGACCCGGATCCAGATTGATACGCCTAGATCCGTCCTCCCGGGCCAATTCTTTCTCGATGCAAATTGTCAGATGCTTCAGCTCCACGATCCACTGGCGCTCCACCAGACGATCGCATGCCAGAAAGCAACGGGTGAGACCGGCGCCCATTTCTTCTTCGTAATAATCGGTCCAACCAAAGGGATGCGGCTTCCCGGCCTGGCGCACGGGACCCAGCGCATCGGTAAGCTTCCAAATCGCCTGAGCCAAAGCGGACTCATCCGCATGAATCACGGCTATGACAATCATTGCGGGGTCGGGAAAAGTAAGACTGCTCATCGACGTTTAACCTCTCCCCCAATCCCCTCCCCGACACGGGAAGGAGGCTTTATATACACTCAAGCTCCCCCCTTCCCGTTCCGGGAAGGGGAGCTGGGGGGGTTAGGTTCACGTAACCCGGGCACCCTCGTCTGTCAACGCGCCCAACAGCTCCATACACGCCTCGAACGCCCGATCCACTTCTTGCAGATCCAGACCCGGCGCATCCAGATTGCGCACGTGGGCATAGGGGTGCCCCCAGCGGGAGGATTTTTGGGAGGTAAACAGGCAGACGGTGGGAGTTTTTACGGCCACGGACAGGTGCATGGGTCCGGTGTCATTGCAAATTACCAAATCGAGGCCGCGCAGAAGACCGGCCAGATCGTCCAGATCGGTTCGGGGGGCCACCGCCAAGCCCCCGGACACCCCGGCCATCAACTCGTCTTGCAGCTTTTCTTCGCCGGGACCCCAAAGTGCCACCCGGCCAGCATCGAGCCGTCCGACCAGGCGGGCATAGAAAGACGTGGGCCAGCGGGTGTAGTGCTTGCGGGCACCGGCCCAGATGCCGATCCGCGGTCGCCGGACGCCGGATTCGTCCAGCCACCGAGACCACTTCGTAGCCCGCGCCTCCCCCAATGAGGTTCGTACGGCGGGCGGCTCCCGGCGGATACCCAGCGGCTCTAAGAGTCGCATGCGCTGCTTCAGCTCGTACTCGCCTGGAGATCCCGGTGAGACCAGATGGGTGTGGAAGCCCGGGTCCACGCCGCGGTCGGTGCCGATCCGGATCGGCGCACCCGAGTAGTAGGTCAACGCCGCGTGGGTAAAAGAAAACTCCGGCCAGGCACTGGCATCCACGGCCACCTGGTAGCCCACCTTGCGAATATCGCGAATCATCCGCCGCCAGGCCAGCGGCCGGGAAAAGAACCAGCGCTTGTCCAGTCCAAAGAACCGGTCGATTCCCGAAAGCGACCGGGTCACCTGCCCGGCCCGAATGCTGGCGAGCAAACCCAGGTGGGCATCGGGAAGCTTCCGCCGCAGGGCATCAAGCAAGGACTGCAGGGTAATCAGGTTGCCCACCCGCTCGTCGACGCGTACCACCAAAACCCGTTCGGGGCCACCGGCCGGCGGTGCTTGCGCCACCCGAGACGAATACAACCATTGGGCGGTCTTAAACATCAACCGGCGGTCGATCCGTTCGATTCGGCGCATCCGGAGAGTTCTCAGTGGTCCAACGAAGCGGCGTCGGCTTGATCGCTCGGCCCTTCCGGCTTGTCTCGCGGAACCGGCGTCTGCAAGGTGGTAATATCTTTTAGGGCGTCTAAGACATTCTCGGGGCTAACCAGGCGCATGCAGTCATGATGGCGCTCGGGACACTTGCGCTGCCCGTGCCGGCTGCAAGGCCGGCATTTTACCTTGGCCGTCAGCACCTTGGTCTTCTCTGAAAAGGTGTGCATGCGTGGATCCGTGGGCCCGTAGATTAAAACCGTGGGTACGCCCAGGGCCCGGGACATGTGGGTCAACCCCGAGTCTCCTCCCACAGAGATCTCACACTTCTGAAGAAGCGCCGCCGACTCGGCCAGGGTGTTGCCCACGCAGCTGATTAAAGGAGCCTTCAGCACCTCATCGATCTTCGTGGCGATGGCGCGCTCGTTGGGACCGCCAAAGAGCACCGGCTCGTATCCCCGCTCCTTGAGTGACTCGGCCAGGGAGGCGAAGTAAACGTGCGGCCATCGCTTGGTGGGCCAGAAGGCCCCGATGCACAGAGCCACCAGCCGAGACTTCAGGGTCAATGCGTGCCGGGAGAAAAATTCCTCGATGTAGGGCCACTTGCCCTCCGGCCCCTTCAGCCGCAAGCGAGTCCCCGCCGACTCGATGCCTATTTTATTAAGCAACTCGAGATCTTGCGTCAGTGAGCAAAACTCCTCCGCGTTGGGAAGAACCGCCACGTGATAAACCATCCGCCCCAGGCCATTCTTGTACCCCACCCTCAACGGTATGCCCGTCAGCCAGGCCAACGTGGCGGTGCGGGCCGACCGGTGGGGGGAAACCAACAAGTCGTACTTCCGCCGGCGAATCCTCTGGGCCACACGCCAGGTTCCCAGCGGACCGGACTCCTCCCCACGCTTGTCTAACGTCAAAACCTCGTCCACACCCGGTATGCACTGGGCCACCTCGGCGGAAGCCGGCCGCACCAATAGTGATACGCTGGACTCGGGATAGGTTTCCTTGATGGCATGAACCAGCGGAGAAGTGAATACCACGTCACCGATGAACGCGGTCTGCACCACCACAACCTTCCGCGGCGGCTCGTCTAGGCGCCTGGAATCCGGAAACACCAACCGCTACCCCTTTACATGACGGCAACGCTTCTCCGGCCGCCGGAGCCGAGTATAAGCTTTTTCCAGTCAGCAGGGCAAGAATGGATTGCCGCGGCCCAGAAGCCGGCGGTAAAGTCCTTCTATTGCCTCGACCTGTCTTTGGATGGTGAAACGCGCCTGGGCTTCCTTCCGGGCGTGCTGTCCCATTTCAGACAACATCCGGCGATCCTGCAAGAGATCGAGCAGGACTGATGCCAGGACGTCGCGGTCGCCGGTGGGAACTATCCGGCCGGTTTGGCCATCGTTCACGATCTCGGCCAACGCGCCCCGATTAGCGGCCAGCACCGGCACTCCCGAGGACATGGCCTCGAGGGCCGCCCGGCAGGTTCCGTCGTTTCCCGGGGCAAGCAACACCTTCACGTCCAGTGCCCGATAAACCCGGGGAAGGTCGCGCCGGTACCCGATGAAAACCACCGATTCGCTAAGTCCGGACTCCGCAACCTGCCGGCGTAGCCCCGGTTCAAGCTCCCCCCGGCCCGCGATGAGCAGCCGCGCGTCGGGAAGTTTCTCCGCCACGCAAGACCAGGCTTGCAGCAACAGCCGGTGGTCGCGATCGGGTTTCATCCGGGCCACAATCCCGGCAACCGGTGCATCGGGAGACACGCCCACTTGGCTGCGCACCTCCGATCCCCCTTCCCCGGGACAGAAGCGCCCGGAGTCTACCGCCCCTTCCACCGCTACGATCCGGTCCGGATCCATGAGGCTGCGCTCCTGAAGATCGCGCCGATAACTCTCGGCAATGGCAACCAGACCATCGGCATGTCGGAGTTGCCAATCTCGTTTTCCCGCCAGCGATCTCTCGGTATGCAGTGTACGCACCAGCCTGACCCGGGAGTTACGCGGCCGGGACAGGGCAGCCAGGGTATGATCGTGGGACAGATGGCAGTGCAGTACATCCACCTCTTCATCACGCCACAACCGCTTGAAGGCCAACACGTCGCGCATGAGTAAAATGGGTTCCGACTTGGTGCACAGGGCGAAGCGCCGGTCCACGGGGATCCCCGCATCCTCGGCGGCCTCGACTAGATCCCCGTCCCGAATCGTGTCACCGGCCAACCGGGCGTCGTGACCGGCGGAGCGTTGCGCCGCAATCAGGGCCATGACCGGCTCCGCCGGCCCGGTGACCAGGTGGTAAGAAAGCAGGTGCAAAATTTTCACGTCAGGAATCCCGCAAGCGAGCCAACAACGCCGAGGTGGAATGATCCTTGGGATCCCCGCAGATCGCCACCCTCCCGCCATACCCACGAACCGCGTCCCTCTCCGGTACGGTCTCGGCGGTGTAATCGGTACCCTTGGCGTGCACGTCGGGCCTAACCGAGCGGATCACCTCCCGCACGTCGTCTTCCCCAAACGCAACCACATAGTCGACACCCTCCAGCGAGGCCACCAACTCCATTCTTTCATCGAGGGGAAACACGGGGCGATCGGATCCCTTGAGACGCCTGACCGAGTCGTCGTCGTTCACCGCCACCACCAGAATATCGCCGAGCTTCGCGGCCGCCAGCAAATAGCGGACGTGCCCCACATGCAGCAAGTCGAAGGCGCCGTTGGTCAACACCACCGTCTTCCCACCGGCGCGCGGCCCAACCAATTCCGCCGCCAGAGTGACAAGATCGGTTACCTTCAACAGACATCCTCCAGCGCACGTTTCAACTCCTCGGCCTTCACCACGGCGGTTCCCGACTTGGTCACGCTGATCCCCCCGGCGATGTTGGCTATGCAGAGCGCCTCTTCGGACTCGGCACCGACGGAACGGGCCAGCGAATAGGCGGCCAGGACGGTGTCCCCCGCTCCGGTCCGATCGGCCACCTCGTCCGGTCCGTAGGCAGGCACTTTCAATGTCGGCCGATCGGGCTTAAACAGGGCCACGCCCTTCTTCCCACGCTTGACCATGGCCGCGCCGCACTGCGCGGTCTGCAGCAACCAGCGCCCGGCCTTCTCCAGCCCCGTTTCGGTGGCCACGTTCAGCTTGGAAGCACTAAACAGCTCCGGCTCGCTGGGGATCAGCGTGTCGGCGCCCATGAAGAGCTCGATCCGGTAACGCGAATCCACGAACACCGGAACGGTTTTCTCCCGGGTGATCCGCATTACCTCGTCGAACAACTCGGCCTCCACCACTCCCTCACCATAATCCGAAACCACCAGGGCGTCGGCACCCTCCAGCGCACGATTGAGGTGCTCGACCAGAATCGCGCGGATGGACGGATCCACTCGGGTGTCGCTCTGCCGGTCGATACGCAGCATCTGCTGGCGAACGGTGTTTCTACCCCCGCCCAGCACCCGGGTCTTGGTGGTGGTGAACCGGGCGGGATCCACCAAGATGCCCTCGGAGTTGATGCCCCGGTTGGCCATCAAATCCATCAGCTGCTCGCCGATGTCGTCGGCTCCCATCAGGCCCACCGGGCGCGGCCGGCCCCCCAGCGCGCGGATATTGGCCACGACGTTCCCCGCTCCCCCCAACCGGATGTCGCGCTCGTTCTCCCGGATGATCAACACGGGCGCCTCGCGGGAGACGCGCTCGGGGCTGCCAAAGATGTACTTGTCGATCACCAGATCGCCCAGGACGACGATCCGGGTGTCGCGAAACTTGCCCACCAGTTCGATTAGTTTCTTCATGGGCAAGAAGTTACCCGCCCGGACCGGATGGTGTCAAATCACTCACTGTCCCTGCTCGTAGCAACCCCGGTCGATGGTCATGTTGACCCGGTCCACCCCGTCCAGGGAAACCCCCGTGCCGGTTTTGTTGTCACCACCCGGAGTATGAGGATACTATACAGAGGTATGATCGAGGGAAGCCTGCAGATGCTGGGAAGATACCAGTTGCTGGCCAAACTGGCCACCGGCGGCATGGCCGAGATCTACCTGGCCCGGCAAACCGGAATCAGGGGCTTCGAGCGCCTGGTGGCGGTAAAAAAGCTGTTTGCCCACCTGGCGGTGGAAGAGAAATTCCTGGAGATGTTCTTCGACGAAGCCCGAATCGCCGCCAACCTCAACCACCCCAACATCGTACAGATCTACGATCTGAGCCAGGAGGAGGAAAGCTACTACATCGCCATGGAATACCTGGAGGGAGAGAGCCTCGACTACATGCTCCGCAAATGCCACCAGAGCAAAACGACGATTCCAGCGACCCTGGCGGCCGGTATCGTCTCCCAGGTATGCTACGGCCTGGATTATGCCCACAAGCTGACCGACGAGACCGGTAAGCCGCTGGGCATAGTCCACCGGGACGTCAGCCCCCAGAACATCATCGTGTTGTTCACCGGCGGGGTAAAGCTCGTGGATTTCGGGATCGCCAAGGCGGCTTCGAAAACCCACAAGACCAGCATCGGCACGTTCAAGGGCAAGCTCGCCTACATGTCCCCGGAACAGTGCCTGGGCAAACCGGTGGATAACCGCTCGGACATTTTCTCCCTGGGGACGGTCCTTTGGGAACTGCTCACCCAGAGGCGTCTTTTCAAGGGCGACAACAAGCTGAGCGTGATGGAATCCATCGTTTCCGGCAAGATTCCACCCATGAGGAAGTTCAAATCCGAACTCTCCGCGGAACTGGAGTCGATCACCCTGCAGGCGCTGCAAAAGGACCCCAACCAGCGCTTCAAGAGTGCCAAGGAAATGGGCGCGGCCATACAGGGATACCTCCGGCGCATCGGAGCGGCCGCCGGCGTGCAGGAGATCGCCGGATTCGTAAGGAAGATCTTCGCCGAGCGGGCACAAAAGAAGCGCAAGCTGATCGAGGCCATCCGCTCCGGCGACACCGCCCGAGTCAGCCAGGTGACGCTCGACGTTCAAAAACCGGTGACCGGCGACAGCTCTCCCTCCCAACCCGAAACGCCCGGTGTAGAAGAAACCCAGCGGTTCGAGATCCACGCGGGGAAAGCCCGGGTCATCGATGAGCCCCGGTCCATAGAACCGGAACCGAAACCCACACCTCCGGCCATCAAGACGCCAGCCGTAAAGACGCCGATTGAAAAATCCGACCAGGTCTTGCTGGAAGCTCCAACCATGGAGGTCAGCCTGGCGCAACTGGAGGCCCAAGGCCTGGATCTGAAGAACGGACCCCCTATCCATCCCAACGAACCTCCAGCGCACAACCAACCCATAAAACCGGAAACGAAACCAACGCCTCCGCCCATCAAGACGCCGGCCGTAAAAGCGCCGGTTGCAAAATCCGACCAGGTCTTGCTGGAAGCTCCAACCATGGAGGTCGACCTGGCGCAACTGGAGGCCCGGGGCCTGGATCTGAAAAACAGGCCCACTGTCCCTCACAGCGAACCTCCGGCGCACAAGCCCAGGCGGCCGGGTTTCTGGATCGGGCTGCCCGCGGTGGTGGCGGTGGGCTTCTTCATCACCTTCTGGCTAACCGGCGGCGTTCAAAAGGACGACCCGGCCCCGGCAAATACGAAGAAGGTCGCATTAATAATCGACCCGGGCATGGACACGCAGCTCACCCGGCTGCGTATAACATCCAAGCCTCCCGGGTGCCCGGTTCAGATCGACGCAAATGACATAGCCGGACTGACGCCGATAGAACGAGTCACGGTGAAATCGCAAACGGAGCACGAGGTGGCGGTGCTGTGCAAGGGCCACCGGAAGGAGTCGAAGAGAATCAAGGGGCTTCCCGGCGAGGAAATCATCCTGCACTTCGCGCCAACCCGGTCGAAGCCCGAACCGAAGGTCACCAGACCCAAGCCGCAACCGAAACTTCCCAAGCGCAAGGCCACCAAACACAAGCCGCGCTACGGGCGGTTGCGGATGGACACAAAACCCTGGAGCGTCGTTTACATTGGAAAAAAGAAACTGGGGATCACGCCCCTGGTGGGAGTCAAGTTGCCCGTGGGAACCCACAAGATCACCGCGGTCAACCAGGAACAGGGGCTGAAGAAAACGTTCAAAATCACCATCCGCCCCCGGAAGACCACCACGATTTCCAAGAAACTGGCCCCCTAGCAAGACCCTCGCCGAAAAGGTGCCAGCGCAGACTCGGACCGAGGGCCGGCGGCCCCCGCTTGGGGCACTGGCGAGCTGAGACGGGTGTCGACGGGGAACGAGTCCCTGAACCGGTGGGCCAGTGTT
>JAUXGL010000247.1 GCA_030622135.1 Deltaproteobacteria bacterium | reverse complement strand
CTCAACAACAAAATCAAAGTTCTCAAGCGAGCTGCCTATGGCTACCGAGACACTTCCTTCTTCGCGCTGCGCTTGCTGTTCATACATGAAACGGCTTTCAATCTCTCAGGAGCATGAGCTCATGTCACACAGGCAGGATCCGGAAGAACCTCATTTTCTCGGTCATGATGCCCTCCGGTCAAAGCCCTCCGCCCGTACCAGCTCGATATGGGCTTGAAGAAGTTTCTTTGTCAGCGATTTGAACTGCTGATGGCGTTTTATCCGCCTGCGGACCTCCGGCAGGTCCGCCTTCTTGATAAACATGGACGAACTTTTTCCCGCCACCGTAAAGCTCAGTTGGTAGTACGGACCGTGCTTTTGGGGGTTGTCGGGGTCTTTGCATCGACATCCCGGTGTTCCGCACACATTCCACTGCTCGCTGATACTGCCCGGCAACATCGGGCCTACATTTGCCAGCTTCTTTTTCAGTCGCTCGATTTTTAGCCATGGCTTGGTCATGTCTGTCTCCTTTTGTACCGATAGCAATCATACAGCTATCGGCATTTTGGCACAAAAAAAAGCCGGAGGCAAGCTTTTCGACCATATTATTGATTTTTTAGCTTAACACCTATGGGGGGGGGGGCAGCAGAATCTTATCATTCCTGCCAATCCGCATACTTGTCAATGTACTCCCATTCCAGCTGCGGGGGCGGACGCGGCGGGTGAAGCGATGGAGCCTCGGTCGGCAAGTCCAAGTGGTCCAACACCTGCTTTACGTTTCCCTGTTCCGTTATGAATCCAACTATTTTCATCAGGTGTATCGCAGCGTGGACACACGAGGGGCAATAATTCGAATATGCGTGTCATCAGCAGGGCCCAGGATATACTGGCCCTTTTCCTCGCTTTTGTTTTTTCCGACTTCTCTTCGGGGGAGTCTGAAACCGGAGCGGGTGGATCCTGTTCGGGATCCAGTCCCATTTTCTCCGCCGCGTTCTGGAGCCTCATTCGGAGCCTCATTCGGCCGAGGTGCCATAGAGATCGTGGAGGCCGGAGATCGTGGAGATCGTGAGAAACCCCTGGTTCGGGATCTTCATCGACGTGTCCGGAATCCGGTCTGGACCCATTGTGTCCGGATTCCGGACACCCCCCCCTCATTTTCGCGTCCGGGCGAAAAATGGATTTGTTTGCGTTCGGTGGGTTACGTGTCCGGAGGTGGTCTGGCACATTCCCTGCATCGGGCTGTGATGTGAAACCAGGGCAACGGGAGGAGCAAATGGTACGATTGGTGATCATCCTCTTGATGGTGCTGCCGGCTTTCTGCCGGGCCGGGGAGCCTGGTTGGGGCGATGACCTGGTTTTCGACGTCGATCCTCAAAAAAAGCCGAATGAAATTAAAAAGAAAAAGTTCCGCCCGGCCTGTCGACTCAAAGAGCCGGACGTGCGCGAGGTGGTCCGGGCCGCGTGGGAGCAGGCGGGGTTGCAGCTCGACGAGGACCGCTCGCGTAAGAGCCGGGTTCGCGCGGCGGGGTGGTTTCCCAAACTGTCCGGGGGAGTGTCCAAGGACATGGGGGATCGCTGGGACTACCGGTACGAACCCGGCACTCCCCGCGTGGACCAGTTGCACCAGGACGACGGGTTGCGTTGGGATGTCGACGCGTCCTGGAACATCTCCAAGATCGTCTTTTCAGGGGAGGAGCTGCAGGTGGCCCGGGAGGCTTCCCGGCGCGCCCGTGAGCGCATGAACCTGGCCGCCGAGGTCATCCGGTTGTATTTCGCCCGGCGGCGCTTGATGCAGAATGGTCTTCCTTTGCCGGATTCTCTCTCCGCTGTCGATCTTTCTGAGACTACCGCGATGCTGAACGCGTATACCGGGGGACGCTTCCGGGATCGCTGGTGCCGGGTGATGCCATGAAAGGAGCCATTGCAGTTGTCGGTTGCGCTCTGGCCTGTTCCTGCCTGGGCATGGAGCCGCCCACAGGGGACATCGTGCCTCCCTCGGTGATGGAGTTCCGCCCCCAGGGAAACCGGGTTCAGCTGGATGCGCAAATCTCGGTGCTCTTCTCCGAGCCGGTCGACCCCAACACCGGAGTCGACGGATTGGTGATGGTGGCCATGGCGGAGCTGGTCGATCGGGAGTTCTTAGTCGACTTGGATCGCCCGCCCCTCTCGTCGCGCCGGGCGCAGATCCCCCTCGCCTGCACGATCGAGACGGATGCCGGCGGCAGCCGGGTGATCCTGCAGCCGGTGGATCCGTTGCAGCCTTCCCGGGAGTACCTGGTGGTGGTCTCGGCCGCCGTGTGCGATCTGGTCGGCAATCCCCTGGTGGTAGATCTCCGTTTCGACGAGCGTGGTCGTGCCCAGGGCCGGTATACCCACGTCCTGCACGAATTCACCACCGTAGCTGCTCCTCCCGATCCAGACCCCGATCCAGACCCAGATCCCGTCAGTGGTTTATTATTCACGGAGATTCTGGCCAACCCCGCGGGCTCCGAAAGTGCCGGAGAGTATGCCGAGATCCTCAACGCGGGCAGCGACAAGGTGGACCTGACCGGTTTCCGCCTGGACGACACCGGAGGGGTGGACGAAGGCGATATGCTGGGACCCTGCGCCGAAGGCCGGCCGACCGTCCTGTCGCCGGGGGAAGCCGCGCTTCTTGTCGGGGAATCCTTCGTCGCACCCGCTGACTTGTTGCCCAATACGGTAGTTGTCTGCACCGACCGCAGCACCCTGACCCCCCGCGGCCTGAAAAACTCCGGCGGCGAAGTCCTGGTGCTGAAAGACGTAAACGGCCGCGAACTGACCCGCTACGGCGGCTGGATCGATTTATCCTCCCGCGAAGGCTGCTCCGCCACCCGCCTAAGCCTGACCGCTCCGGACGACCCGGAGAACTGGGCCATTCCGGATGGAGAGCCGTGCAGGTCCCCTGGGTGGATCGAATAAATCGGGTACGGGCACGTAGAATCAAACTACATACTCCGCCCCGTCCTGCGCCGCCGCCACCTCCACACCCACCTTTCTGCAAATAGTCACCGCCCCCGCCACATCGGCCGTCGGGGGGAAATGCGATAGCACTACCTGCTTGGCGCCGGATTGAAGGGCTATGTCGGCGGCGTCTTCGGGGGTCAGGTGGGTGGGGGAGGGGGAGCCGGAAGGCATGGTGCACTCCAGGATCAGCAGGTCGGCGTCTCTAGCCAGTTCGATCACTTCCTTTCCGGGGCCGCAGTCGCCGGGGTAGACCACGGTGTGATCGTCTATGCTGATGCGCAGGCCGATGCTGTTTTTGGTGTGGGGGACCCGCACGCCTTCTATTGCAAAGGGGCCGATGTTGCCGGTTCCGGGAAGGAGCAGGCGCTTCAGAACAAACGGCAATTCGTACGGTTGCTCGCGGCCCCAGTCGCGGTGGAAGTCGAACAATTCGTCGATGATGGATGTGCCGGCGAACCAGAGGGGCTTTTTGCGGATGCGGCAGCGTTCCAGGTCGAGGAGTAAAAGCAGCTCGCTGGTGTGATCGGTGTGCTGGTGGGTGATGCAGACGCCGTCCAGGTCGTCTGGGGAGACGCCGGTCTTGATCAGGGAGCGCAGGGCGCCGGGGCCGGCGTCCAGCAGCAGGTGGTGGTCCTGGCCGGAGATGAGATAGGCCGGGCCCCCGCGCTGGGGGTCGGGGAAGATGCCGCCGGAGCCCAGGACGGTGAGTTTCAACACAATGACCTCAGGCCAGCAGGCAGCGGACGCGATCGGCCCCGACCAACGGGGAAGTGGCGTCGCCGATCTTTAGTCCTTCGCGTCATTGAACCATTTTACTTTTCATCACCGGTGCCCGCAATGAAGATATGTAACCAGTTGAGTTCCTTTGCGCAGTCCGCGAGTTACACCGGATCTTGCGGGTACTCCCCAATCTCCCATTGGTGCCCCTACGTTTCGGGATAACATATTGACTTCACCCAGAAAACGGGTACTGCAAAAAGCGCTGCCCAGGGGAACTCACTATACGCGGTGCCACTATACTAGTGAGATAATTTACTCGTGGTCCTCTCGTAAGTGTCCCTTTTTACGCGGGAGATTGGGATCGACCGGAAATGGGGTGGGAGATCCAGGGTACTGGTGGTGGATTAGGGAAGTTATGCTATGATTGCCGGTAGCATGAAGGTGGATCTTTCCGATAAGTTGGTGCTGCTGGTGGATGACGAGGAGAGTCTGCTTAGGGGAATGCAGGCCTGGCTGCGCGACAACCAGGCCGGCTACGCGGTCTTTAGCGCCTCCGACGGCACCCAGGGCTTGAAACTCATTAAGCAACACCGGCCCGATCTGGTGGTTGCCGATATTCGCATGCCCGGGCTGAACGGCCTGGAACTGCTGCTTACCTGTCGGAAGAAGTATCCCGACACCCGCTTCATTTTGATGAGCGCCTACGGCACCAAGGAGATCGAGCAGCGATCGCTTTCTTATGGCGCGGTTTTGTTCCTGCACAAGCCCGTGGATCTTCCGAACCTGGAACAGACCATCATTAATGTCCTCGGCACGGAACCGGCATGCGAGCCGGGCGGTTTTCTCAGCGGTATATCCGTGCCCGGATTCGCCCAGCTCTTGAACGTCGAGCGCCAGACCCTGGTGCTGAACCTAAGCAAAAAAGAGGGGAGCTCGGGCAGCCTCTATTTTGTGGACGGCGAGCTGGTGCACGCGGTCCGGGGCGATACCACCGGCGAGCAGGCGGCCATGGAGTTGCTGGCCTGGGACCAGGCGGACATGCTGATCGACTGCGGACAGGTGCCCGACGCCCGGACCATCGAGAAGCCCCTGTCGTTACTGCTCATGGAGTCGATGCGGGCCAAGGACGAGAAGACGAAGGCCAAGAAATAATCGGTGCTAGACCCGTCAAGATATCAAGTGCCTAGAACTTCGGCACTGCCTTGAGGATGGCCTTGCCCTTCTTGATCACTACCTTGAACTCTACCGATTTGCATTTGTGCTGTTTCATGATGGCCGGGACCTGCCGGTGCAGGGATCTGGCCAGTGCTTCCTTGGTCAGGCCCTGGGTGGGTTCCTTGCAGCGGCGCTTGGCCAGGACGTACGCGTCGTAAATGGCTCCCACGGTCTTGTCGTTCAGCGTCGCCCGGGGCCGACCCGCCCGACGGGCGGGTGCGGGTATTGGTTCCCCGGTCGGCGCGGTTTTTTCCTTGGTGGCTTCCTCTGGCGCTTGCTCCTTTTTAGTCTTTGACCGGTAGCGCGCCATGTAGACATTCCGATGGTAGGTGCCGTTTTCAATCCGCCGGCTGGTCCGCATCCAGTAAGTCTCGTAGGTGTTCATGCGCGCAACCAGCTGGTTGAGACGGAAGCGCAGGGCCGTGTTGCGGCTCTTGGTCTTCCGCATTTGCTGTAGAATATTGTGGACCGCGGTTCTTTCCATCGAGGGCTCGATCTTCTCGATCCCCTGGAAATACTGCTCGTAAAGGGACCGGAGGCGGTCGAGGCGCGACTCCATGGCGTCGATTTGTTCAACCAGATTCTTGGACTCGGGGTCCAACAGGGCCATACTTTTTTGTACCAGAAGCGGCAAATCCCGGCAACCCCAATCTCCCACTGGTGCCCCTACGTTTCGACATAACATATTGACTTCCCAAAGGAACTCAATATACGCGGTGCCACTATACCAGTGAGATAATTTACTTGTGGTCCTCTCG
>JAUXGL010000209.1 GCA_030622135.1 Deltaproteobacteria bacterium | reverse complement strand
TGAACCAGATCTGTGCCTGTTTGGTGTGTTGTAAGGACGCACTGCCAAAGCAATATCTTGCCTTCGGCAGATCGGGAGAGATCTTTTCTCTTGACATGCTATTTCATAGACGGAGGTACATCAACTCCCTGAAAAACAGGTTGTGATAGCCTAACTCCCTGAAAAACAGGTACTTAGCGAACCTCCGTCCCCCCTTTTCCCCCCGATGGTAATCATATCGTTGACCATCAATGGCATCCATATAAAATGCACGTATGGCCAGGAAAAACAGACGGCAGGATCTGGATCCTGAGCTAATCAAGAGTCGAAAGCGCGTTGGGGCCTTTATCCGCAAACGTCATCCGCAAACGTCGCCAGCAGCTCGGTTTTTCACAGGGTGATCTGTGCCGGATTCTCTTTTACCGTTAGACGCGCGCGCACGAGGGAACACGATGCCCATGAGGACTGCTTTACTTGTTGCGGTTTCGATCGTCGCTTTCCTGGTCTTAGGTGGTTGTCGTTCTGGAGTTTCGGAGGCGGTTGATCGGTGCATCAACGCTGTGCGCTCAACCGGTGTGTCAGGAGGACCTCGGTCCAGGGCGGGCGAGATCGCATGGGCGTGCGCCGATCTCTTCAAAGAACCGGCCTGCAGAGATGCACATCGCCGGTTCGACGAGCCAGAAATCGAATCTCGGGCGATCATTCTTGTGAGGCGATGCCGCGATGCCTACTGCCCGAAACTCCCCCAGCCCCAGCCAACGTTGTGCCAAAAGGAGTCAGCCAATCCAGGGGCAAAGGAGCTGGTGAAATCCTGGAAGGAGTTCGTCCATATAGTCTATCTGCACGATCTAGGCTCGCGTGAGGCCGAACGTCTGCTTTCGGCGCTGCAAAGTGCGGGACGGGACTATACTGAGCACCTGAAGCAGTCGACTTCATCTACACCGACTCAGAGGTCTGACGCCGTGCTTGCTACATCCGTGGATGATAAACTGAGAACCGCTGGTGAGATACGCGAGGTGGTCCAGCAGTACCTACGTGCCTCTCCAGAAAAGGCGCGCAGCCAGCTTCCCTCAGATTGGGCGCCGATGCTCCCACTCGAGGTCGGAGCCGTCGAAGCTGATCCCGACGGGCACGTTCGTATCGGGGTTTGGCGCCTCAACCTGGAAGGTGACCAGGCGCAGCTCGACTATTACCCGCCCGGGTCGATCAACGTGAAGCACCGGCTCTGGTTCAGAATCCAGCTCGCGCGCCAAAGCGGTCGATGGGAGATCCTTCCTCCCGGGGTTTCATTTGTCCATGCGTGGGCGAAGGAGCGCTGACCGACCACCGGGACCGCCGAACTCCTTCCGGCGCACAGCAAGTGATTGGCGCCAGCGTCTCGTGATCACAAGGCTTCGAGCCAGGCGCCCAGGTCCTTGTCGCGTTTCCACGACGGAACGCGCTTCGGTGTGCCCACCGGCTCGGTCTTCTCGGTAGCCTTTCGCTTCATCTCTGTATCGATCTCGGTGTAGTGGTCGGTGGTCATGATGCTGACATGTCCGAGCCATCTGTGCACAACGGGAAGTGCATTGCCTGATCGGATTTCCACCCGAGGCCATCAAGCTTTGATCTGCTATGGACCCCCGGCAGCTTCTGTTCGTCTTTGTTCTAGAGGATCCGAGGAATATTCCGTATACTATTGGAACTGACGGAAGATTATGACAAAACGAGAGAAAGAGATCATCCAGGGCGTGGTGAATGCATTGCGAGAAGTCCTGGCACCGGAGCGGATTTTTCTGTTCGGATCCCGGGCCAAGGGTGACAATGATCCGCGTGCGGACTTCGACTTCGCGGTTGATTGCCCGGAAATGGGTGTTTCCGTCCTGCGCGCGGTGCGGGAGCGGATCGACGGCATCCGGGGATTGTACAAGGTGGACATCGTGCACTTGGACTCCGTCGACGAGGCGTTTCGCAGGATAATCGAGAAGACCGGGACGGTGATCTATGAGCGATGAGCTGGTCTATGCGATCGAGAAGCTGGAAGCGGCCGTCGCGCGTCTCCGCGAGGCGGTCGACGGCGCACGGAGCAAGCTGGAAAGAGACGGAACCATCCAGCGATTCGAATTCTCGGTTGAACTGCTATGGAAAACCCTGAGGCGCTTCCTTCACGCCAAGGGCATCGAGGTTCGCACGCCCCGCGAGAGTCTGGAAGAGGCCTTTCGGGTGAGCTGGCTCGATGAAGAAGCTCCCTTTCTCAACATGCTCATCGATCGCAACCGCAGTTCACACTTGTACTCCGATAAGTTGGCTGACGAGATCTTCAACCGTATATGCGCAGAATACACCAAATCCCTGGAGGATGTGCTGAAGCGCCTGCGAGCCGGTGTATGACCGGAGAGCCGGTATGAGAGCGAAATACGTCAGGACCCCATAAAATTCCAGTGCTTTTGCTCTCCATCTCTAACTTGTTTATGCAACTGGCGGGTTGACTTCCCATCCCCGTACGCCTTAGCTTGTGCGGGATGTTCAGGATTCTTGCGGCATTTCTCATGGTTTCGGGTTTGTTCCAAGCCTGTGGGTCGCAGGATGGAGGGGAATTGCACCGGCGGCGATCCTCCATCCTGGGCGGCCAGCCGGACACCCGGCCCGAGCACCAGGCGATAGTATATCTGATGTTGGAGCGTTTGCTGGACCGTGCTTTTTGCACCGGGACGCTGATCTCCCCGCGGGTGGTGCTTACCGCCGCCCACTGCTGCCGGGAGATCTCCGGGAGCACTATCGTGTCGGTCGGATTCGGCGAAGGCGTTGAATCGATGGCCTGGCTGCCCGTCTCCGGCTACGTGATTCATCCGCAGTACCGAAAAATCGACAGGAACGACAACGACGTCTGTCTGATCCTGCTGGCCGAGGAGTCTCCGGCGGACGTCGTTCCCATTCCCCACCTGCCGAGCGATCTGGAAATAACCGGCCAGAACATCGGGGACGAGCTGGAGTTCGTCGGCTTTGGGTTGGACGAGTCCGACCGGACTGGGCGGAGACGGAGCATGACCAACCGGCTCTATTTGCCACGATCAGCGCCCCGCCGCGCAGTGTCCAGGCGACAGCGGCGGGCCTGCCCTGGTCGTTCGTGATGGGCAGGAGTATGTGGCCGGCGTGGCTTCCTACATGGCCGAGATGTGCCCCGACAGCGTTTTCGCCTGCTCGGCCAAGGTTGACAAGTACCAGAATTTAATTGACCGGTATGTCCAAGGGGGGCAGGGGATGCTCTGCGGGTCCGACCAGAACTGCGACGAACTGAAGTGCGTAGACGACGTTTGCTGCGAGTCCGACTGTGCCCAGCCTTGCCAAACCTGCAATCGCCCGGGCGCGGTCGGTTTCTGCGTCTCGGAGTTGGACGGCACAAGCTGTGACGACGACAATTACTGCAACGGCCGCGAAGTCTGCTTCGACGGAACTTGCACCCCCGGCGAGTTTTTCATTTGCGACGACCGCAATCCCTGCACCGAAGATTCCTGCGATCCGGGTTCCCTCTGCTCCCACCAGCCGGTGGCCGACGAAACCGCCTGCGGTATCGAAGGAACCTGCCGGTTGGGCAAGTGCGTGGATTCTTCAATCGAGGAACATTGCGGCTGTGCAACTCCCGAACCCCAGGCCCACGGATTTTCCGCCCTGTTGCTGGTTGCCGCAATCTTACTGCGGAAAAGGATCGCCAGCTCCGGCTGACACCGATTCAATAGGAATCCTGTCGAGTAGGCAGGGGGGTGGGATTATGGGCGCGCGGGAATCCTTGACAGATCCCTCCGGGGGGCACTAACTTGTTGGGCATGCGGCGGATTGTATTCATTGTTGTGGCCTTGATGTCGATCGTGGTTGCCTCGGTGGTGTTGGCTACCTCGGCAATGACTGCGGAGTTCGTGGGTGCGCGGGCTTGCGGGAAGTGTCATCCAGCGGCCTACCAGGTTTGGAAGAGTTCGCCGCACTCGCGGGCGCACGCGGTGCTGCCCAAGGGAAACATCAAGGATCCTCGCTGTATGCGCTGCCATGGGAGCGGGGATCTCGATCGGGGGGCGGTGCAGTGCGAGTATTGCCACGGGGCGGGGAAATACTACGCCCGGCGCCACGTGATGAAGGACTCCGAGCTTTCCCGGATCGTCGGTTTGGTCAAGGTGACCGAGGAGGTGTGCCGGCGGTGCCACACCGACGCCGCGCCGAACGTCCAGGCGTTTGATCGGGAACGCATGTGGGGGCACATTTCTCACGGCCGCGAGGCGAAGACTTCCGAGACTCTCGGTAAATGACCTTCCCCAGGACCTGGAATCTGGTCGGAGTGGTCTGGCGGTTTTTCGTTTCCACCCGCCTGACCCTGGTGCTGCTGGTGCTCTTGGGGCTTGGATCCATCCCGGGCACGTTCATTCCCCAGATCCCCCTGACGGGGCTTTCTCCTGAGCACCTGGAGCCTCGCTATTCCCCTTGGGTCTTTTCTCTGCTGCTGCTCTTCCAGGTGTTCGACTTGTTCCACTCCTGGTGGTTCTCGCTGCTCTTGTCCCTGCTTGCGTTGAACCTGCTGGCCTGCTCGCTGCCCCGCATCCAGGCCCTGCCGCGCATACTAAAAAGCGCGCCCGGGAAAAAGAGACGGGTGGGGTTCCTGCTGGTTCACCTGGGGGTGATAATCGTGCTGGTGGCCGGTGCGTTTGGCCAGGTGGCGGCGGAGGAGGGGACCCTGACCCTGCTGCCGGGCGGGGAAAGCGACCGGATCCAGATCCGCGAAGGCGCGCTGACGGGGAGCCGGAAGCTTCCGTTCACGGTTCGCTGCAAGCAGTTCGGCATCGAGCGCTTTGCCCCGGGCAGCGGGGGAATCCGGGATTACGTGAGCGTGATCGAGGTGATCAGGGAAGACCGGGTGGTGCTGAGCCGGCGCGTGGAGGTAAACACGCCGCTTACCTATGCCGGCTACAGCTTTTACCAGTCTAGCTATCAGAACGTCCCCCGGCTCGACCGGGCGCGCCTGCGCGTCTTGGATACAGAAGGAGAGCGTGTGGTCGAAGTCGCCACGGGCGACCTTTTGGCCCAGGGAGCCGACGGAACCGAGTATGTCTTGCGAGAGTACCGGGAGAACTTCAAGCGGTTGGGGGAAGCGGTGCGCATCGAGACTACCGACAAAAAGGGCCGGCGCGGGTCTTTTTGGGTTCTGGCCCGTTATCCGGGATTCGCGGAAAAAAACCGGCCCGGTGAAGGGGGGATCGACCTGCTGGATTACCGGCCGGGTTACGCTACCATCCTGGGCGTGGTGAAAAACCCCAGTGTACCGGTTTTGTGGGTGGGCTGCGGGCTTCTGGTTTTTGGTCTTATGATCGTCTTTCTGGGACGAATGCGAGAAAAGAGCTCATGAGCGCCATCCTCTTCATGACCGCGTTCCTTGCGTACCTGGTGGCCGCCGGTCTGGCGCTGGTGGCGGTGGTCTCCGCCGTGTCCTGGCTGCGCCGCGTGGTTCTCTCGGTCGGGTGGTTGGGGCTCCTGGCCCACACGGTGGGGCTGGGGGTGCGTTGGTACGAGGCCGGTCTGGTGGAGGTCGTGGCCACCGAGAAGGCGACCGGGACCGCCTTGGCCGGGGCGGATCGATTTTTCATGATGCTCTCCCATCCGCCTTTCACCAACATGTACGAGTCGCTGGTTTTCTTTGCCTGGACGCTGGTCTTGGCGACGCTGATCGCCGCCCGGTTCATCCAGGGGCGCAGGTTCTGGCTGGTGGGCGTTCTGGCCATGGCGTTTGCCAATCTGACCATGGGCCTGGCTTCCTTGAGCCTGAATCGGGAAATCTCCCCGCTCATTCCGGCGCTTCAGTCTTGGTGGCTGCACATCCACGTCATCACTGCCTTTTTAGCCTACGCGGCCTTCTTTCTGGCCGCGGCCGCGGCGTTGCTCTACTTGCAGAAGAGTGAGGTTTCGAAGAAGGCGTTTGGGATTGCCGGCGCGGCCATCGGGGTTCTTTCAATGCTGGCCATTTCCGGGGGAATCCCAGGGCTCGGCGGCAACGCAGCCACCTTGACGCTCTTGAGCCAGGCGGGCGTGTGTCGGAGTTGGGAAGACTGCCGCGGGGATCTGGAGTCGTACCGTTGTGTGGAAAGCCGGTGCGTCTCCTCCGAGTCTTGCAGCCAACAGCGGCCCTGTCCGGCGTATCACCGCTGCGAGGACGGCCGCTGCCGGCTCTGGCAGACGGTCCCCGTCCGCGATCACCAGGGTCGGGTTATCCAGGTGCCGCTGCCGGCCACGACGGTATTGATGCTCTTTGTGGCCATCTTGTTTTTGCTGACCCTGGTAGGTTTTTTCTTTACGGGGAGGGGACTGCCCCCGCTGGTTCCGGCGGCGGGGCTTCTTCTGGGGCTTTGTGGGCTGGTTTGCATCGGTGTTGGGGCGGGGATGGAGGGACCCGGCCTGGTTTCCCCGGACCTGGGCCCCTTGGCCCAGGCAACCGCTCACTTGGGCCTGCGCTCGGCCCCTTACAAGTTCGCCCTGCTGGTGGTGGCCTTTCTGGTGGTCGGTTTCGTCGGCGCGGTACTCTTTGCGCGCGAGAAACTCCTCAATCTGGCCCCCGAATCCGGGGCTCTCGACCAGTTGGTCTACCGCTCCATCCAGGTGGGCTTTCCGCTCATGACCCTGGGGATTGTAACCGGCGCCGTCTGGGCCGATTACGCCTGGGGCCGTCCCTGGGGCTGGGAACCCAAGGAGACCTGGTCGCTGATAACCTGGATCGTATACGCTGCCTACCTGCACGCCAGGATCACCCACGGCTGGCGCGGCAAGCGCGCCGCCGTCCTGGCCATCGTTGGCTTTGCCGTGGTGATCTTCACTTTCCTGGGTGTCAACCTGGGCTTGACCGGCTCCGGCCTGCACTCCTACGGTGGATCGTGACATGCGAACCTACTCCGCTACCTTGCTCACCGTCGCTCCCAACGTCTCAGTGTTTCCCCGGCCCGCTCTGCCCGAGGTGGCGGTGGTGGGACGATCCAACTCGGGGAAGTCGACCTTGATCAACACGCTGATGGGTGTGAGAAGGCTGGCGCGGGTTTCGCAGAGGCCGGGGAAGACGCGGGCGATTGTCTTCTTCGATGTCGAGAAGCGGTTTCTTTTGGCGGATCTCCCCGGGTACGGGTACGCGGCGGCCCCCAAAAAGGAGCAGCAGGCCTGGGCGGGGCTGGTCGACGGCTATTTGGGGGGCGACCGGCCCATCGTGGGCGTGATTACCCTGTTTGACATTCGGCGCCGGCCCGACGAGATGGACTTTTTACTAATCGAGATGCTTTCGCAGTGCCAACGGACCTGGCAGGCGGTTTGGACCAAGGCGGATAAACTGAAAAGGCGCCAGATTACAAACAGATCCAAAGAGCTGGACCGGCTGCTTAAAACCTCCCGCCCGGGCATTGCCTTTTCTTCCAAGACCCGCCTGGGCCGCGAGGCCCTGCTGGAATGGATGGAAGACGATATATCTTAAAGTCTTTCAAGGCGGCACCGAGCACTCACCTTCCCCCATGAAGATGTGCAACTTATTCGAAAAGTAGTTCACCGCCGCCAGGTCGAGTATCCCGTCTGAATTGAAGTCACCGGTGGTGACACTGAAAGGATGACCTCCGGTTGAGTAGTCAACCTTCTCGGTGAATGTGCCGTTTCCCCGTCCTTCGCTTCCGTTGCCTAAAAGGATACTCACGTCGTCCGAATCATAATTCGCCACCGTCAGGTCGAGTATCCCGTCGGCATTGAAGTCGCCGCCGGCTACACCACGGGGACCATTTCCGGTTGGGTAGTTTACCTTTGAGGCGAAAGTGCCGTCTCCCTGTCCGCCGCTTCCGTCGCCTAAAAGGATGCTCACGTCAGAGGAAGTATAATTTGCCACCGCCAGATCTAGTATTCCGTCGGCATTGAAGTCGCCGGTGGTGACACTCCTGGGATTATTTCCGGTTGGGTAGTTTACCTTTGAGGCGAAAGTGCCGTTTCCCCGTCCGCTGCTTCCGTTACCCAGAAAGATGCTCACATTGTTCGAGCTCCAGTTCGCCACCGCCAGGTCCAGTATCCCGTCGGCATCGAAGTCGCCGGTGGCGACACTCCAGGGAGCATCTCCGGCCGTGTAGTTCACCTTTGCGGCGAAAGTGCCGTCTCCCCGTCCGCCGCTTCCGTAGCCTAAAAAAATGCTCACATGGTCCGAAGTATAATTCACCGCCGCCAGGTCGAGTATTCCGTCGGCATTGAAGTCTCCGCTGGCTACACCACGGGGACCATTTCCGGTTGGGTAGTCGACTTTCGCGGTGAACGTACCGTTTGCCTGTCCGCTGCTTCCGTAGCCTAAAAGAATGCTCACGTTGCCTAAACCACCATTCGTAACCGCCAGGTCGAGTATCCCGACGGCATTGAAGTCTCCGCCAGCTACACCACGGGGACCATTTCCGG
>JAUXGL010000086.1 GCA_030622135.1 Deltaproteobacteria bacterium | reverse complement strand
CGGCGACATGAAAAACCTGGCCAAGTCCTTCTATGCCCTGAAGGAAATCCCGAGTGTTCCGGTGATTCTGGAGTAGGCTCCGGTTTTCCGGTTATGGGATAGGGGGCAGATCCAGGATCGCTACGTCCCCATAAAACACACGTTGCCAGGTCGGTCGGTTTATGCAACATTGGGGTAGAGGCACCTGCAGATGAGGAGGGAAAACCCATGACTGGTTACCGAGCTTGGATGACGTCATTGATCTTCGGGAATTTACTGGTTGCGACAGTGGCAGGATCTGGATGTACATCCGACAGTCGCGAACAGGTCGAGTGTACGACTTCCCAACAATGTGATGACGAAGATCCTTGCACGGAGGATACCTGCGAACAGCCTGCAGGCGTGTGCAGGAACACACCACGTCAGATCGAAGGTGCGGAAGGGTACACCGTGACGGGCACCTGTGCGGATGGCTTGGACAACGACTGCGACGGTCGAACGGATGGCGCCGATCCGGATTGTAATAACTGGGGATCAATACGAATCAGCAAACCGACACAACGGATCGGCGACGCAGACTTCAGATTTGTCGCCGTGGTTCCGGGTACCGACCGCATCGTGTTCGCGGCTAGCGTGGATCCTAAAGAAAGGACGCGCTTCTTTTCCAGCCGGAAGGATGGCTCTGATGTCAAGGAGCTGGCGGCCGACTTGCCACAGAATATGTGGATATCTAGGTGTATGTGCGATGAGTGGGTTGCAGCAGAGGCAGGGCGAGTTTTACTGTATGCTTACAGTTATTTTCCTCCGGAGTTCCGCCTCTACTCGAGTCGGATCGACGGAACCGGCAGTTCCCTACTCAGCATCCAGAATGGATGGGTGGAGGCCTGCAAGCTGACCCCCGATCACCACCGGGTCGTTTTCACCATGAGGAGCGAGTACGACAAACCGGCGAATCTGTACGCTGTCAATCTGGACGGCACCAATCTGATCGAACTGTACAGATCAAGCACCAACGAAGACGTTGTGGGAGATTATTGGGGCAGAAATCTGGTCATTTCGGAAGATTCTTCATACGTCGTCTTCCCGGTTCAGCGGCGGGATACGGGCCGTTACGATCTCTTCGCGACGAATCTGTCGGACAGCCGGACTGTATTACTCACCGACGAAACGGGACCGTTGGAAGTTCCCGAGCGGGGTTGGATCGGCTACTTCCGTTTCACTCCCGATGGACAATGGGTGGTGTTTGTTGCCAACGGCAGACGGGACGGGCCGAGCGAATTGGTCGCAAGCCGACTAGACGGCACCGATTTCAAGAGACTTGGAGAAATAGAAACCTATTTACCTTCCTGGGCACTATCGCCCGACTCACTACGAGCTGCCTTCGTCAATACAGAGGAAGAGCTTGTGGTGGTGACGATGAAGGATGGCGACAGCACTGTATTAAGCGGTGAGCAAGGTGCCGGTTATTATCAGTTGCGGTTCTGCCCAGATGGCCAGGCGATTGTGTTCACCAACCGAAACGCGCAGTTGGAATACGTGAAGTTGGACGGTACCGATCGCGTGCTCATTTCATCGGATAACGAATACGTGTATGGCGACTATTATGGCGACTATCTGGCTTTCACACCCGATGCGAGCAAGATCGTTTATATGGCGGCTGAATGGCCGGGGGGGCGGAGATCGCTATACGTCAATGGAATCGATGGTGTCGGCCGAATCTCGCTCAGCCCGGCACTAACCGAAGACGAGGCTTCGTATAACCCGATCATGGTCGAAAACGGCAATGCCGTCCTGGTTGTTATATGGAACTTTTCTGACAACCCGCGAATGGATCTGTGGTACTCGACCTTGGATGGAACCAGGAGCAACTGGCTTCTTCCCACACTTGACGAGGAACGCTGGCCCAGGGGAGTTGTATTCTTTGGTGAAGAGAGCTATACAGACGGTGAGGTTTACCTCACTGTTCCGCGAAGAGACAAGGAATGGTACGCCAACGCCACAATGGATCTCTTACGAGTGTGCCTGGACGGCAGCCACCACGAATGGATCCAGCCTTTTGAACGATTTGATCGAAGTGACGTGACCGATTTCATTCAGGCCGCTGATGCGAGCCGACTGGTTTACCTTGTCGACAATTCCGATCTATTCGTGGCCGAGCCGGAGACAGGTCAAGTAGAGTCGATCTCGAAAACCTTTGGATCTGATGACACGCTGGTATATTGGAACATGAGTCAGGACGGACGCTGGCTCGTGCTCGGGGTTATCTCCTCGAATGTTTTCCCTGCGCCGGTCAATCTCCATACTGTGGATCTTGAATCCGGGTCTTCACTGTTGCTGCCTGGTGGTCCCATTTACGGAAGAGATTGGTACATCGGGGGGAGGGGGGGACCAGCGGTTTCCAGGTCGTTCAAGATCGAGCCGTACGGCACCCGCGTTTTTTTCGTCACAGAGAGCGAGGAAGAGCTATGGAGCGTTCATTTCGATGGCTCCGGGCTGGAACGGATCGGAGATGCCGAGGAGGTAGTCGACTTTGTTTTCACACCAGATGGGCAATCTCTCCTGTATCTGGAGAGGAAGAAACCGCCGGCCGAGATCGCCATGCGATATACGTTGCTTCGCCTCGACACCAACACCAGTCGAGATCTATCAGGTTGGTTGCCCGTGCATGACAGTGGATTGATCGGTAGCTTGGATCTAGGTGAATCGATCAGTCCGGATTCGGCCTGGCTCATACACCCGGCAATGGATGAGAACGGGTTGCCCATCGGCCACCGCCTGGTAAGCCTGGCGAACGAGTCCGAGTCGTGTATATCCTTGCATCCGGAAGGCCTCGATTACTATTGTGCTCACTGTTATCCCTTCTCAGTGCCGATCTACAAACCGCACGTAGCGTTCAAGCCGAATTCGAGCGGAATCGTCTATCTGGCCGAAGAGAATGGCGGTGATGGCGTCGTGCTTCTCGTTGAGGATCTTCCATGCGGAGTGCCCAGGCAAGTGGCCCGGCTCGCATTCGTACATGATGTAACGATTGGCTTTCCCAGCAGGCCATGGTCTATCGGACCCAACGGATCGTGGGTTGTTTTGGAAACGCTCAACGAGGACAGTCCGAATGGATATCGACTTCAGTCCGTCAGTCTCGATGACGGCACTTCGTTTTGGCTCAACCAGTCAGATGATAACCCGGTCGACGTATACACACTATGCCCTGATGAGTCTTGCATCGTCTACCGTACCTGGGCCGATGATGGTTCCCGTATGGTATTCTACCGCGAGTCTCTAGACGGCCAGGAGCGTGCGCTCATAGATTGCGGTGTAGACTCGACGTGCGGTCAACCCTTCTTCGATCCGGAAAGTGGAGATTTGTTCTTCACAGCCAAGCGCAAGGGCACCGGAGAGTTAGAGTTGTTTCGAGCGGGATCTACCGGATCGGATCCACAGCGCTTGCATCCCCCCCTGGGGGAAGGCCGATCGATTCTCCGAGTCGCTTTTGGATACAAAGCCGGCACGTTCTTGGTACTTAGCGACGCACAGGAGAGGGGGATATTCGCACTTTACGAGGTTCACTGGTAGGTCGATCTGTTTGCCCAACTCCATCCGCCATCCGATCTGGGGGACGGAGGTACAACAACTCCCTGAAAAACAGGTATTTCGTGAACCTCCGTCCCCTTTCCCCTTGTCCCCTTTCCCCTTCCACGACGGAGCCGCGATGTCTGACGAAGTGCTGACCATCAAGGAAGTCGTCGCGCTACTCAAGCTCGCGGAGAAGACCGTCTACGCTATGGCCAACGCCGGCGAGCTGCCCGCCTTCAAGATTCGCGGGCAGTGGCGTATCAAGCGGATAGAACTGGACAGTTGGATAGACGAGCAGCCTCGATGCCGTGGGAGAATCGGGGGACGGAGATAGGCCAACTGCTTGAAATCCTTGCAAGTCGGATACCCCCGTCCCCAGGATTTCCGTCCCCAGGATTTACCGATCAGCTTGAGGCCACGATCGAAAAGAATCTGGAGGTCTTGGGCTATGGAGAAAGGAAACAGATATGAGCAATACGGATGAAATCCGCTGGCAGCAGCGACTTGAAAACTTTGGCAGGGCATTGGCCCAGCTTGAGAAGGCATGTGATAAAGAGGATTACTCCGATCTTGAGAGAGCGGGACTGGTGCAGATGTTCGAATTCTCTTTCGAACTATCGTGGAAAGCGTTGAAGGATCTGCTTTTTTACGAAGGATATGGTGTCAAGAGCCCGCGTGAGGTTATCCGTAAAAGTTTTGAGACAGAGTATATCAACGAAGATGACAGCGAAATCTTTCTTGACGCGTTAGGCAAACGCAATCTTCTGAGTCACACCTATGAGGAAGAAACGGCGCTTGAGGCCGAACGTTTGATCAAAGAGCGATACTGCCCGCTGTTGCGGCGGATTTACGATGCCCTGGAGAGCAAGCGTACCTCATGACGGATGGACTGAAGGACAAACATCGCAAGGCAATCATCGATATTCTCTCCGCCAATAAGCGGGTTGAGCGTGTGGTGCTCTTCGGCTCCCGCGCCATGGGAACCTTTACGGTGACTTCTGATGTGGATATTGCCTTGTTCGGAGATAAATTGACCTTAACCGATCAGGCGAAACTGGTCGAGGCTCTTGATGAGCTGTCCGTTCCCCAGCAGATTGATATGCTGTTGCACAAGTCGACCAAGAACAAGAAATTGCTCAAGCACATCCAGCAGCATGGGGTGGAGTGGTACAAAAGGTCTTGGGTTATGGAGAATGAATGAAGGAAATTCCCAAGGTCCCGGTGATTCTGGAGTAGGCTCCGGTTTTTTGGTTATGGGATGGGGGGCAGATCCAGGACCGCTACGTCGTTGCCGAGGTCATTCAGGTGGTTGACCTTGAGCTGGGTTTTGGAGACGGAGTAGACGTAGTCGTCCATGATGATGCTCCGCCTCACCCGGGAGTCGGGGTTGGTCCACCAGTCACAGTGACCGGTGGAGTTCGGGTGGGGAACCCTGCCCCTCTCGGAGAAACCGCGGTCAAGCGTCACGTCGTAGACCAAAAGGCCGTTGAAGGTCATTCTGTTTTCATTGTAATCGCCCTCGCAGATGGCCATGGGTAGCGCGAGCACCTCCTTTGGCGGGAAGTAGTTGAAGGCCAGGTGGTTGCTGGTGGCCTCCGATGTGTTTCCCCGGGTACCGATGGCTTCCTTGTGCATCCGGGTGGGATTGTTCATGTCGGATATATCGAATATCTGTAGCTGTACTCCATCGAACCTGGTGCCTTGCCCATCGATGCCGATGGTCAGCAGGTGGTCCTTGTCCAGCATGTGGATGTAGGTCGAGTATCCCGGCACTTCCAACTCGCCCGCCACCACCGGGTTTTTGGGATCGGAAAGGTCAAGGGTGAACAGGGGATCGATGACCTGGAAGGTTACGACGAAGCCACGGTCTCCCGCGAAGCGTACCGCGTAGATATTCTCACCGGGCGCGATGCCGGTCGTCTTTCCGATGGTTTGTATCAGCGGGCCCTGCTGCTCGAGGACGAAGACCGAGTTGTGGATTCCTTGGCGGAAGGACGTGGTGGCGATGCGCAGGTGGCCTCGGTGCTCGCTCATGGAGAACTGGTTCAGCGGGAGACCATCCACCACGCCGCTGGCTTCGTAGTAAGACTCCGCGGGAGAATGGCACAGCGAGAACCTGTGGATGGTGATGGCTTCCCGGATTTCATCGGAGTCGGGGAAGTACCAGGCGTTCTGGTTGTCGTAGAGATACGGTGAGGCGATGTAGAGGGATTCTCGGGAGGCGTAGACCACACCTGGTTGTCCCACGATGGAGTTTTGGTGAATGGAGGCGTCCAGGTCGAGGATGTCCAGGGAGGCAATGGTCAGGAAACCGTGCCCGTTGAACAGGGGAGGTACGTAGAAGTTGCGGCACTCGGCGAACAGGCCGTCTTCTTCGACCACGCGCCCGTCGGGGAAATACTTTGTGTCCCGGGCGCTGGGCAACCAATTCCCCAGGTTGGCCTGGTTGATGCTGCGCTCGTTTTCCCGCATCAACCGGTAGAATGCCCACCTGATTTCAAGCTCCGAATGGTTTCCGCATCCCTCCAACTCGTCCGGGCGGGAGTTGAGACGCGGGAAGCGGGCCTCCGGGTGTTCGACCACCGTGTAGACCGCGGTTCCGATCCTGCGGGAGCTCGCGTATAAACCGGAAAAATGGGTTTCCCGCTCGAGGATTGGGTTGTGCCGATCGGTGATATTCAAGACGGTGATCTTCAGGCCGCCAGGTACATCCGAGTAGACCACTGCGCGATCGCCATACACGAACAACAGCCGCGGGGTTCCTTCGATCGGAAACGATGACAGAATGCGGGTGTCCGGCGCCGGCCAGGCCTCGATGATGGCGAGCCCGGCGCCGGCCAGTATGTAGATGTACTTGCCGTCGTTCTTTAGAAAGTCTGCTTCGTCCACCCCCGGTTCCTGGATGTTGGTGGTGGAGTACTCGTCGGCGCCTTCTTCCGGTGGTGGGGCGGAGCTGCCGCCGTCCGATATTCCACCATCGGAAGCGCAGTAGTTGCCCCAATCGCAGTCCCCGTAGCAGTCGTATTCCAGGGCCCACTCCAGCTCCTTGAGCACCCGAAGCCGCATCTCTTCGATGGCGCTCTGCTTCAAGGCCGCGAGCAGGCGATCGCAACCGGAGATCTCTTGCAGGGAAGCCGGTACGACCTTGAAGTCGCCTGAATCTAAGAAAGGTGGGTAGCTCCGCGGACCGGTATCGGAATATCCGCACGAGCAGGCCAGGGACATCAATAGTGGAATCGACAGTAAAAACAAGTTCTTCCGGGGCATGGTCGCACTCTCCCTCGTAATGGCTTTCATTAGGACTTTCATTAGGATGTAACGAATGGGCCCGCCGGAATGGACGAAACTAGATGCCGCCGTCCCTACCCGAGCCGTCCGACGGAACACAGGAACTGCCTGTGCATGTTTGGCCGGCGGCGCAGTCGGCGTCGTGGTAACAACCGCAGCGGTCGTTATTGCAGGCCCAGTCGCTTTCCTGGGCGGTGCAATCGGTGCAGGAATAGCCGCAGCGCTTGTTGGTCCAGGGGTGGTTGCAGTAGGGGCCGGTGTCCCCGCCGCCCCCATCCGAGGCGGCCCCGTCCGAGCCGCCGTCGTCCACGCCTCCGTCCGGTTCCCCCGGCGTCTGGCATGAGCTGTTTTGACATACCTTGGTTGGCGAGCAATCCGCCTCGCTGCGGCAACCGCAGCGACCTTCGACGCAGGCAGTGTTGCTGTACAGGCTGGTGCAGTCAGTGCAGTCGATTCCGCAGTAGCGGTTTCTATCGCAGACGTAGCAGATGCCGGCGAAGCAGATCTGGCCTTCCTCGCACCCGATGGAACAGGGCGCTCCTCCAGGACAAATCTGATCGTTGGGAGCACACCGGAGGTTTGTCCGGCAACACTTCCAGCCGGATACGCATGGGCATGGATGGTCGTCCAATGGAATGGGATCCACGCACGCCGGTGCCGCGAAGAGTGTCAGGCCAATGTACAACCAGGTCCGTTTCAAAACTCTCCTCCGATGGTGAAGAAGGCTTCGTCTTCCGACACCAGGAGACCCGGCTCGGGAGCGCCGTCCGGCCACAGGAGCAGAAGCAAACCGGCCGCCAGGCTGCAGCCGGCGATGGCGTAGAGAGTGGCGGCGGTTATGTTGCGGTCATCGATGAGTCGGTTTCTCCCGGCCACCTCCTGCTGGGATTCTCCCGGGTGTGACTGGTTGCGGATGGTGACGGCCGATCGGGTTACGGTCACGCCCCACAGCGCCGCCAAAGCGCCGGTGCTCAGGGCGCCCAATCCCGCGTACCGGCGCCAGGCGGGCATTTCCCGCGGCTGGTCCACCGACACCTGGAGCAAATCGTCCAGGGATGGAAACTCGAAACGCTCCACTTCGCCGGGACCGAATGGCCTGGAGAAGAGTTGCTCGAAGGCGTGCTGGGCGGCACCCCGGGGATCCGCCCGGGGGCTCTGGGCCTGGAGCTCGGACACCCGGATCACGGACGTGTCCGCCGGAACGAGGTATTCGTTTTGCTCGGTTGCATTCCGCAGATACACGGGTCCGTAAACCGCCGGCCGCATCAGGCGCACCGGTTGACCGGAGGGATTGTGGAAGTCCACCAGGCGGATGCCCTGGGTGTTCTCGATGAAGTGGTGGCCGTGCTCGGCGCCTTCCAACTCGAGGCGGCGCTCCAGGCCCTGGCGGATATCCAGAAGCACTTGCGAGTGCCGGGGCGGGCGGGCGAAAACCTGCGGCCGGAAGCGCTCGTTTATAACCGCGGCGTTGGCCCGCTCCACGAAGGCGGCGATTTCCCGGTAGCTCACCCGCCCGTCGCGATCGACATCGGCCGCGCCGTACAGGCCCGACCGGACCTCGTGGCTGAACACGCCCGCCTGGAAGGCTTCCCATTCGTGGCTTTCCGCCGCCGAGGAGGTCGAGAGCAGGAGACCCACGTGATCGTGCCGGATCAGGTTCTCGATCTTGGAAAAGTCGTGCAGGGGACGCCTGCGTCCGCCCGGTCCGCGGGTGTCGACCAGTAGGTAGGAATGGCAAGCGTCCACTATAAGGTGCACCTCGCCGGCGCCGACCCGCTCGACGATGTCCTTGGCGATTCTCCCGCCGGTCAGGCGCCCATCCTCCAGGGTTATATAGCCCCGGCCTCCTTTTTCGTTCCCGTGGCCGGCGTAGACGAAGTAGAAGACCGTTTTCACCTCACGAGCGCGAGCCTGCTCCATGTCGTCCGAGAGCCGGACCAGAACTTCTTCCCATGCCGGCATGTTCGGGAGCTTGGCTTCGGCCGCGGCCTGGGGATGCAATCGCCCGGTGTTTTCATCCGGTCGGGTGAGCAGGTAGGTGCGGGCGCCCAGCGAGCGGAACAGGTCGAAGAAGCGGGCGGCATCGTCGTCCGCGTAGCGCAGGGGCTTCAGTTCCTCATCCACACTGCGGTTCACCCCGACGACCAGGGCGAACGTAGCGGTTGCTTCTCCTTCTTCCGCCCGGGCGGGTGCGGATAGGCACAAGGAAACCATAACCGTCGACACCCATGCGCGGGCCAGGCTCAATGTCTCACCCTCACCAGAATCGACTCCTGGATCACGTTCTCGATCGGCAGCTTCTCCATCGCCTTTCCGATTTTTTGCACCAGCGCTTCGATTCGTTCCACCGGAAGGGGCTCATCGGTGAAGACGCCGTAGATGCGCAGCGTCTCTCCCCGGATGGAATGTCCGATGGCTTCGGGGAGCTCGCGAATCCCTGCTCCTCCTTCAATGATCACCGCCACCGGTTTCTCGGCCGGATCCTGCCAGGCTGGGTGGTACCAGTAAATGTTGCCATGCTCGTCAGCGCCGAAAATCAGGAGCCGTTTTCTGCCGATGCGGTTCTCGTAGGCGAAAGCCAGTTCGTCCCGTGCGTTCATATCCCCTTCCATCCGAATGGGGGATTTTCCCGGCCGCACCCGGTAGACCTCCAGCCGTGCCGGGGCGGGCTCGACCGGGCCTCCGCGGGAGACGAGACCGCCTTCGTCCGGGCCGGTGCCGGGCCACAGGATCACCAGCAGGGCGATTGCCGCTGCTGCGGCCAGAGCCGGGACGGACACCAGCACCAGGCGCCGTCGCTTAGCTCGCAGGTCCAGCCCCAGGCCCCGGGCCAACCTCCTTTGGGGATCGAGACCTTCCGGGTCCAATTCGGATAGTACCTGGTGCCGACGGTAGTGCTCCCGGCACTCCGCGCAGGAGGGCAGGTGTTCCCGGAGCGCCCGTTCTGCGCCCGGCGCGATCCGTCCGGAGAAATGATCGTCGACGGCCGATCGCATTATGCAGGAATCTCGCCGGCTCATGGTTCCTCCCCGCCCAACAGAAACCGGCGCAGCAGGTCGCGGATCTGCTGCTCCTGGTATGCCAGCGTGGTACGGCGCATGCCCAGCTTGCGCGCGGCTTCCCGCTGGCTGAGTTGTTGCAGGAAGCGGGTCTCGAAAATCGGTTCGAGTTTCTCCGGTAGGCGCTTGCGACGAAAGCGGTCGATCAACAGCTTGGCCTCCGCCGCTTCCTCACGTCTTCTGGCCTGGCTGCGCTCCAGTTCGGAGGCAGCCCGCGGGTCCAACTCCCGTTCGCGGCGGTGCCGGCGCAGGTAGTCGATGGCGCGGTTGCGCGCCACGGTACGGAGCCAGGCTTTCAGGGAGCCTCCCTGGAAACTCGTGCGCATGGCGGGATCGGAAAGCAATCGGTAGAAGACCTCATGCACTACGGTCTCCCGGTCCGCGAAGGAGAGCATCTTGCCCACTGCCTGCATCACGGCATCGAAATGCTCGCGATAGCATTCCTCCATGATGCTCCGCTTTCCGGCATGAAAGCGTGAAAGCCAATCATCCGAGTTCATGGAGCAGACCACCATAATCAATAACTCTTGCGTACCTGACTGCATAGCCCGAACCAGCCTCGCCTGTCAAAAGGCGCTCGTCAGAGTTCCCTCACAGCAGTAACGATTCGCCCGGACCGATTGGACGAATTTCTCACTCGCCTTCAATAAGGATGCCCCGCGGCTTGCCACGGGGAGCTTCACTGGCGGGTTCACCGGATGGCGTGGATGGAGCGGGGAGGAAAGATATGGGCATGTGTGTCGATGATCATGGCTGGTCGCATTATAGCGCGGGGTCGATTTGGTTGCACGTCGGTGGGCGAGAAGGTACGATGTGGGCACCATGCCGTCGAAGCGACGCAGGCTCAAGGGTCGTAGGGGGGAGTACCTGGTGCTGGCCGAGTTGGCCCACAGCGGCATCTCGGCCGTGCACCTCGCTCGAGTGAAAGACGATGAAGGCCGCGAGCGGTTCGTGATCTTCCGGGAGCTGCTGCCCCACCTATCCCAGGAGAAGGAGTCCGTCGATCGTTTCCTGAAGGAAGCCAAGATCACCCACCAGTTCGACCACCCCAACCTGGTTCCCACCCAGGAGGTGGTCAAGATGCAGGAGGGATACTTCAGCATCTCGGATTTTCTGGTGGGTGACGGCCTGGGTTTCATGCTGGCTTCTGCGATCAAAGGCGGACACGACCTGTCCATGCGCCTGGCTGTCGATATGACGGCGCAGGCCTGTGCGGGAGTGGGGTTCGTTCACCGGCTTGCGGACAAGCAGGGCGGGTCGCTTGGGTTGATTCACAAGAACATCAATTTGCGCAACCTGATTGTTCTTCCCTCCGAAAGGGTGAAGGTAGTCAACTTCGACATCCTCAGGTCGGAGAACCGTCCGCACCCCAGCCGGGTGACCGCCTACATGTCACCGGAGCAATGCGTGGGAAAGCCGCTGGACGCTCGCACGGACGTCTTCTCCCTGGGCGTGGTGTTGTGGGAGCTTCTGACCCGCCGCCATCTCTTCGTGCGCGAGGACGACATGGAAACCCGGCGGGCGATCATGGCCTGCAAGGTACCGCCGGTTGCCGAGTTACGCCCGGATGTTCAGCCGGCGGTTGCCGAGGTTGCCATGCGCGCCCTGTTGAAAGATCGGTCCGGGAGGTATTCCAACGCCGGCGAGATGGCCGATGCGTTGCGGGAGGTCCAGGGTCAGCCCCTGGATGCCGAAGTGGCTCAGGAGTGCCTCGACACCATAATGTCCGAGAGGTTCCAGGCCAAGCTGAGCATGCTCGATCAGATTGAGGCGTCGGAGGACGCCGAGGTGGATCCCGGCGTCTTGCTTCCCAACGTTTCCGTCGATCTCCCGCCGGTGCCCGAAGACGATCCGCACGGTTTCGACCGGGAGCCGGTCACCCGAAAGGATCAGGACAAGCAGAAGAAGCCGGCTTCCCCCCCGAGCTTGCCCCCCAAGCCCGTCGGGCCGTCGGAGGCGGAGCCGGCCAAAGCCAGGCCTCCGTTGTCGGCAGCAAGGAAGAAGAAGGAGAAGAAGGAGAAGAAGGAGAAGAAGGAAGAGAAGGAAGAGAAGGAAGGAGAGATGGAAGAAAAACACGTCAAGGACGTCACTCCGCCTCCCTTCAAGCCCTCGGTGCGGATGCGCGGCCATTTCCAGAAGTATCTTCTCCCGGGTGCCATCGCCGGAGGCGTTTTGATTGTGCTGCTGGTTCTCATCTTTGCTTGGCCTTCGGGCGATGAGTCCGAGGCGGCCGAGTCGCAGGCTTCCGGTAGCCAAGCCGCGGTCGTCGTGCCCGCACCGCAAGCGGCAGCGGAGCAAAGCGGAGCAGCACCCGTTGGTGTACCGCAGACGCAGACGGTGGCCGAGCCGGGCACCCCGGAGGATGCTTCCCAAAAGCCCGATCTAGCCGTCCTGGAGATCGTTACCGATCCGAAGGGTTGCCAGGTGCATCTCGATGCCCTGAAACTGGAAGGCAAGACGCCGTTTTCGAACGTGATCGTCCCGGCGAACACGGAGTACCGGGTGTTGGTGAAGTGCAAGGGATACAAGAGTGAGCTCCGGGAAGTATCGGCCCGACCGGGCGAGCGGCTGAAACTCAAGATCGTTCCGTTGCCGGTAAAGGAGCGCTGATAATGACCGAGGCCAGAGTTTTGCTGGTGGAAGACAACCGGACCGAGGCCGAGGCGACCAAGGGGTTTCTGGAGAAGTACGGATACGAAGTCACCTGGGTGGAGACGGGCATGGCCGCGCTCAAGATCGCCAAGACCGAGCTGGTGGACATCGTCCTGCTGGATCTGCTCCTGCCCGACATCAACGGGACCGAGGTGTGCCGCTGGCTGAAGGGCAACGAAGACACCCGGGGCATTCCCATAATCATGCTTACGATCAAATCCTCCACCGAGGACAAGGTCACCGGCCTGCAGATCGGCGCGGACGATTACCTGCCCAAGCCTTACGACGAGGTGGAGCTCAACGCGCGCATCTACGCCAACCTACGTTCCAAGGCGCTCCAGGACGCGCTGCGCAGCAAGAACCGAGCGCTCCAGGAGATACTCAAGCGGGTGGAGGTGCTGGCGATTACCGATCCGCTGACCGAGCTATACAACCGCAGGCAGATCGAGGTCATTGTGGACCGGGAGTTCGTCCGGACAAAACGCTACGGCTCTCCGTTGGCCTGCATGATGATCGACATCGACCACTTCAAGAAGGTGAACGAGGAGTATGGTCACAAGGCCGGCGACCTGGTGTTGCGCGAGCTGTCCGGGATCATCCAGGGCAACATCCGCGAGGTGGACACTCCCTCCCGCTGGGGCGGTGAGGAGTTCTTGCTGTTGATGCCCGAGACCGACAAGGAAAAGTCCCTGCGGCCGGCCTCCCGGATCCTGGAGCGGACCGCGGCCTTCACTTTCCCGGGCATGCCCGAGGGTCGGGTTACCGTCAGCATCGGCATCGCCATGGCTCCGGTCTCCAACATCGAGACCGCCGAACAACTCATCGACGCCTCCGACCTGGTTATGTACGAGGCCAAGCGCAAGGGCCGCAACCGCATCGAGTTCGCCAAGTCTTCCTGAGAACCCGGCTTCCGATGAAGTACCGGCGCTTAGCTGGAGATGGGGGATCGGCCAAGCCGTCGGAACAGGAGCAGGAAGGCCAGCAGGATCGTCGGAAGAATCGTGCCGGAGGGTGGCAGGGTTGCGCGGCCCGAAGTGTCCGCGACGTCATTTGCCTTCAGGTGCGCAGCGGCTCCAGGTCGTCCGCGCCGTAAAGATCCGGGGCGATCCATTCGCCGGCCAGCCAGACGTTTTTCAGGTGGGGCTCCCGGTTCTCGCGGTAGGCCAGGGTCTTGCGGACGAAGTTCTGCACCTCGGAGCAGGAGTCCACCGGTGCGCGGCCCACGATCACCTCGGCCAGCAAATCCACCTTTAGACACGTGGGGTAGAGAGCCGGGCAAGAGATAAGGAAGCGGCTGTTTTATGCTGCATAATCCGCGGTGTGTTCGGAGACCTGGGTAAAATCAATGCGATCTTACGGATATTCCCCTGATTTTGGTACAGATTGCTAGAATGTGTAAAAAATCCATGCGTTCTTATGGATTGTTGCTGATATAAAGCTTGAGCTTGGTTTCGAATCATGATATCCATACTATCGCATGGATTATAAAGAAAGGTTATGATGATGAGCCTGGAAAAAAGGAATCTGACTGCCAACCTGGCCAGGGTGATAAGAAAACATAGAAAGTCCCTGGGATTGACCCAGAAGCAACTGGGTCAATTCGCAGGTTGCGGAGTGGCGTTCATCTACCTGCTGGAAAAAGGCAAGCCGACAGTAAGGCTTGATAAACTGCTCGATGTGCTGATTGTCCTTGGTTTGCAAATCAAGCTGGAAGTGGGCAAGGCTGGTATTGAGATAGACGAGGATCTTCGATGAATTGGGGCGACATCAAGCATACCCGAACGGCAGATGTATATCAACAGGCGGCCTTGGTGGGTCAGATTACACGAACCAGGCAAGGATCCGGGTTCGAGTATTTCCAAGATTACCTGGACAAGACCAGAAAGAATGGCGGCATTGCCTTTCATCTGCCCGTGACAACAAAACGTTATGAGATATTTGGTGTTAATCTTCATACCTATTTTGCGGGTCTGTTGCCGGAGGGCATGCGCCTGAAGGCGCTGACCAGAGCGGTTAAGACATCTGAAGATGATCTGCTCAGCCTACTCATCGCGGCAGGACCCGACTGCATCGGCGACGTTTCGATAGTTGTGGCAGGCTATTCTCTCGAAAAAGGCGTGTCCACCGTCGAATTTCAGAAGATCGGTGAGTCTATCTTTTCCGTAATGCTAGAACAGAGCCTGGCCTATGAAAAACGTGAGGGCCCGGCCAGAGAGTGCAACATCCCCGGTATCCAAGAAAAGATCTCCTCTGCCGTGATTTCGTTTCCTCTTCGAGGGAAAAGGAAACCTAGGTCATACATAATAAAGTTGAATCCTCCGGATAAACCCGGAATGGTTGAAAATGAGGCCTTCTTCCTGCGCATGGCGGGAGATTGTGGACTCGCGGCGTCCGAGGCGTCTCTTGTCTATGACCGGGAAAAAGCACCCGGGCTTCTAGTTGCGCGCTTTGACCGTATTTTTTCTGCTGCCTTGAAAACGGAAATTAAGGTTCACCAGGAGGATGCCTGTCAGTTTCTAGATCGGTACCCGGCAGACAAGTACAGCATAAAGTGTTCCGAGATCGCAGAGGGTATTATGCAATGGTGCTCTGCCCCAATCATCGAAATCGCCAAGTTCATCCGCATGCAGGCTTTCTCCTATTTGATTGCCAATGGCGATATGCATGCAAAAAACGTGAGTATTCAAGTTTCTCCCCACACCAAAAGAGTCGAGTTGACTCCCGCCTATGACCTGCTCTCCACGCTTCCGTATGGTGACCAGAGGATGGCCTTGCAGCTCGAGGGCCGTGATGACAACCTCAAGCGCGGGCATTTCCTGGAGTTCGGTAGACGCTACGGAGTCAGGGCCGCAGTGGTCCATTCCATGTTGGACTTGCTGTGCGAGAGGTCGAAATCCTGGACAGGCCGCCTGGGTGAGATCGGTTTGACCGAGAAGAAACGCAACCATCTCCAATCAATCATGGAGAAGAGATGCGAGGATCTGGAAAAAACATAGTTTGTGTTCGCTACATCCCAAGATGGGCGCAAGCCAGGGCTAGTAGCAGAGAGTTTCTACGTTTTTCTCCGGCGTGAAGCCGGGGTGGATGGAGAGATCGAGAATGGTTTAGATTAACCGGATGGCCTTGTAAGGGCAGGCGGTGACGCAGGTGGCGCAGCCCTGGCACATGCCCAGTTGGTAGGGGGCCTCGCCGGGCTCGTCCTGTTTGAGCACCTTGTGCTTGCATTCCAGGACCGCCAGGCAGATGCCGTTTTTGCACTTCTTTGGGCAGCAGATCTTGTAGTCGACGACCGCCTGGGGCTTGGCCATGGTCAGGGTTCTTTCGGGCCGGGGAAGTGGGGGAGCAGGGCGCGCAGGTCGTCTTCTTCGAGGTGGACGTCGATGACCTCGATCACCCGGGGGTCTTTTACGAACACGCCGACGGAGAAACCCGCGGCCCGCATGACCGAGAGGTCGTTGAAGTTGTCGCCCACGAAGGCGCACTGCTTTGCGGTCAGGTCCTCGCGGCGGGCCAGCTCCAAGAGGCCTGCGGCCTTGCCTTCCAGGTCGTAGGGGGTGGGGGTGCCGCCGGCTATGCGGCCTTCTTCGTCGAAGCGGATGCGGTTGATCAGGACGTGGTCGAAGGGTTGCTCGGGGAAGAAGTGATCGAGGACCAGGCCGATGCTTCCGGAGATCAGGCCCAGCTTATAGCCGCGATCCTTCAGGGTATTCAGGCATTCCTTCGCGCCGGGGGTCGGCTTCAGCTTGGAAAAAGCGCGGAACATGCCGTTGCGGTCGGCGCCGCCCTGCTTCAGCAGGTCCAGGTCGCAATCGAACCAGTCGGAATAGGAGATGTGGCCGGAGTGGAAGTCGGCGGCGGCTTGTTTTCTCTTTTGGGGATCGGAGCCGAAGTGCTCATGGAGCGTGGACCAGATGAAGACGGTCTTGTCGATGAGGGTGCCGTCCAGATCGAAGCAGACCAGGCGGATGTTTTCGCCTTTCAGTGCCACTTGTAGAGCTTCGCCTGCTGGATGTTATTGATGTCGTACATGTAGCCCAGCTTTTCAGCCACCGTGTTGTTGATGACCGCGAACGAGTATTCGGGGCAGAAGATGCGGCTGCCTTGAGGGAGCTTGTCCCGGGACAGGGCCCCGGCCAGGTGGCAGAGCTGCCGGCCGATGCGGTGGCTGTCGGGGCCCACTCCCACCAGGCTTCCCCTGCGGACGTGGTCCTCGTCGGAGACTCCCAGGGGGATAGCCGCCTTTTCGGCGGCTACCTGAATGCGGTTGAACATCTTTCGGTCGATGATCTTCCGGTCGGGAAAGACAATCCAGGCCCGGGCCTCGGCGGTCGCCTGCTTCAATATCTGTTCGAGGTCGGCCTCCGCGGACACCTCGAAGACCGATGCCTTCCGGCCCTGTTTGCGGATCTGCTCGGCCGCGGCCCGGGCCGGTTCGGCCAGCGGACCCGCGGGGTGAAGCACCGCCAGGGGCTTCTTTCTGGGGAGCACTTCCAGAAGGTGGCGCACCAGTGGGGGAAAGGGCACCCACGGAGTCACGCCGGCCCGGCCGGGCCCGTCGAGGCCCGCGGCCTTGGGGTTCGAGATGTGGGCGAACAGCACCGGCAGATCCAAGGCCTCTTGCCGGGCCAGCCGGTAGGCGGCCATGCCCACGACCACCACGCCCTCGGGTTTCAACTCATCCACCGCGGCGCGAAGATCGCCTTCCTTCAGGTCCTCTAGAATGAGCACGGGGTGACGCTCCCCGCACTCGGTTGAAAAGCCCGAAAGCACCAAGCCGTGGGGGTCCACCACCCGGCTGGTGAGGATCAGGTATCGTTCGTTTTTTGACGGGGGTGGTTCGGCCTTCGAGACGTGCCAGGGCACGCAGTGCTCGTTCCCAAAGGGGACCGGGAGGGGATCTCCCGGCCGGGCGGTCGCGTCCGGCACCGGCTCCGCCCCGGCTCCGCCGGAAAACTCGCGGGGGGCGTGTTCGTCCGGACCGCCCAGTTGCTCGACCCAGAAGATCAAGGCCGCCAGGACGAAGAGTGCGCCGCCGGCCAGCATCCAGGCGGCCCGGTGTGACTGGCGCCGAGCGGGCCGGGCGCGGCAGTGCGGGCAGATCGAGCCGACGGGGAGCGGGTGGTCGCACACCGGGCAGCGCCGGCCTTCGGTTTTATCGGCCATCGGTCTTCTTCGTTTCCGGCACCAGGTGCCGTCCGACTTTGCTAATAAATTGTCTTTGCAGCATATCCTCACTCATTTTTGTCTACTCGATACAATATACGCCAATAGTATCAAGGTTCACAACGTCGAAGGGAGTCGAGCGAGAGGGTGGTTCACTTATTAGACGACATCCTGGGAGAAAAAAAGGGACTGCCAGGTAAATTCGTCATGGCCTTTCAAAGCCCTTTTCCTTTTGCAGCACTTGGTCGAACGTCACCACGGTTTCGCAGCCCCGCTCCAAGGCCGCCTCGCGTATCAGGTAGTCCGAGAACCCGCCGCGGCCTTTCTCGTCGGCTCTGATGGCCCGGGCCAGACGGTCGGACGACTCGAACCGGAGGTTTCGGGCTCCCAGGAGCGTGCGAAGCACCTTGGCGATGTCTTCCTTCTTGATGCTGTAGCTTCGCTTCAGTACCCATGCCGTCTCGACCAGGACGAGATCGGGGACGAAGAGTTCTTCCTCGTTTTTTACGGCCTTTTCTACGAGCTTCTTTGCCCGTTTGCTCTGGGCCTTATCGTCTTCTACCAGGAAGCGAACCAGGACGTTGGTGTCGAGGGCTATCATTTGCCAAAAGCCTCGCGGGAGATTGCTTCCTCCATGTCTTCGAGGGAGACTCCTCTCTTCCTGGGCTTCAGGATGCCGAAGAGAGACATGACGTCCAGAGTTTCGGGCACCATCTCGACCACTCCGTCCTCGCGCACCCGGAAAGACATCCGATCGCCTGTCTCCAGGCCCAGAGCTTCCCGGACCCTCTTGGGTATGGTAATCTGGCCCTTGCTGGTCAGCGTGGATTCAGCCATCTCTGCCTCCTTACATATACATCTGTTCCTTACTACATGGTAAGGAATCCGGCGTCATTTGTCAAGAGGGGAAAAGGAGTTGACGCCAGGGAGTATTTCTGGTCGCAATAAACAAGGAGCGTCCATTCGGCGTATCAAGCGACGCGGGATGAGATCGCCGTTTCCGAATGAACAGATGAGAAATCTATGAAGAAGCTCAACGTATTCTTGCCCTGTTTAGCCGGGACGGCCTGTTTGCTTCTTGTCTGTGCATGCGGTTTGCCAGCCCCACCCTATCATTCAGATACCACCAGATACCACCTCTTCATAGGATCGCAAGAGTGGGATGCACTGCTTGAAGATCCCTTCGCCGATGTCGAAGTCGAGGCGTTCCTGGAGGTCCATGGAACCGGCTACATCGTCGGGGTGGAACTGCATGGGGCGACTGGCCGCAAATATGACAAACTGCCCATCAAGCTGAAGTTTCACGACAAGACTCTTCTCATTCCAGATCCCTTTCAAGAAGGCAGCGAGCTCACCTATGACAAATTGATTCTCAAGGCGATGTACAAGGATCAAAGCATGCTGCGTGAAGCGCTGGCGTTCGAAGTGGCCCGGCATATCGGGATGGACGCGCCGAAAACCGCCTTCGCCAGGTTGTTCCTAAACGATCACGACTGGGGACTATACACCCTGGTTGAGCCGATGGACATGGACTACATTCGCCACCGTGGCTTCATGGATGGCGGCAACCTCTATAAGGCCGTCGAGCAACAGGCGGACTTTCGGCCAGATCGAGATCTGCAAAAGGGCTTCGAGAAGAAAAGCAACCGGGACCATCCATGGGACGATCTCGATCGCCTGGTGTTCACGCTGCAAAATACCGAGACGGACAAGGACGCGTTTCTGGAGGACATAGATCCGGTGTTCAATCTCGACCGGTATATCCAGCGTATGATCTGGGTGTCTTATACCCAGAACACCGACGGCGTATCGCAGAACTTTTACCTGTACAACGAGCCGAACCACGAGTCCAACCACTGGCTTATTATCCCGTGGGACTCGGACATATGCTTCTCCAACCATTGGGACATGAGTCAGTCGACCTACGCTGTGGACCTCGCTCACTTGCTTGACGGGGGCAACTATTTTAGCCGTCGCCTGGTGAGGATCGACGAGATCCGCCATGCTTACGTGGATCGTTTCAAACAGAAGCTGGGCACCGTGCTCAGCGCCGAAGAGGTGGCCCCCATCGCCGAGGAGATGTTCGCAGCCATCCAAGACGACCTGGCGCACGACCTGGATCTCTGGAATCGCACGTCTTCGGTTGGAGAAGAATACGATGAGATCCGCGAGTTTATAGAGAAGCGCCCCCTGTTTTTACTTAAACGGCTGAGAGAATTTCAGGACAATCCGGATATACCCGATCCCATCTTATAACCGATTGAAATCCTTTCAGGTTGAATATCTCCGTCCTGGGAACATCCCCAGAAAGATTTTTGCCTCGCGCAGGGTGCCAACGGTGCGCGGTTGACGTGTTTTGCCGCGTTTTTCAGCGGCCCTATTCTTTCAAGGGTGCTGCACCCGTGGTGTTGGGGTTGCCGCGAAAGAGGGTGGGAGTCAGCATGACGCCTTCGGCGTCACCCAGAGATAGTGAAAATGGGCACTTACAAGAAGGCACTTCATAAATTTTCGAGGCAGATCCTGGTCTACCAGGATCTCCCACCCCATTTCCGGTCGATCCCAATCTCCCGCGTAAAAAGAGACACTTACGAGAGGACCACGAGAAAATTATCTCACCAGTATAGTGGCACCGCGTATATTGAGT